>NZ_CALRZC010000036.1:0-48743 GCF_943372545.1 Variovorax sp. YR752
GCCATCGGCAACGAAACCAAGGTGAAGGTGGTGAAGAACAAGGTGAGCCCGCCGTTCAAGACGGCCGAGTTCGACATCCTGTTCGGCGAAGGCATCAGCCGCGAAGGCGAGATCATCGACATGGGCGTCACGGCCAAGATCATCGACAAGTCGGGCGCCTGGTACGCCTACAACGGCGAGAAGATCGGTCAGGGCCGCGACAACGCGCGCGAGTTCCTGCGCGAGAACCCCGACCTGTCGCGCGAAATCGAGAACAAGGTGCGCGAGTCGCTGGGCATTCCGCTGCTCGCAGCCGATGCCGGCAGCGAGCCGGAGAAGGCCGAGAAGCCGGCCAAGGCCTCGAAGGCCGACAAGGCGGCAGCGGAGTAAGTTCGACAAGGCGGCCTTCGCGTGTTGCGTGGGCCGCGTGAGCGACCCACCCCCGCATGGCTTTCAGCGCCCCCTCCCTCAAAGGCCGCGCCCTGCGCCTCCTGAGCCAGCGCGAGCATTCGCGCGCGGAGCTGGAGCGCAAGCTGGCGAAGCACGAGGAAGAGCCTGGCACGCTGGCAAAGGCACTCGACGAGTTGGCCGCCAAGGATTTCATCAGCGAGCCGCGCGTCGTGGCCTCGGTGCTGAACCAGCGCGCCGCCCGCTCGGGCGCGTTGCGCGTGAAGCAGGAACTGCAGGCCAAGGGCATCGCGCCCGAAGCCATCGCCGAGGCGGTGGCCGGTTTGCAGGAAACGGAAGTCGCGCGCGCCACGGCCCTGTGGCGTCGCCGCTTCGATGCGCCGCCGGCCGATCTGAAGGAGCGTGCGAAGCAGATGCGATTCCTGATGGCGCGCGGTTTCTCGGGCGCTGTCGTGTCCAAGGTGCTCAGGAGTGACTTCGATGACACAAGCGACGACAACCCCGACGAATGAAGGCGGCGCGCTCTCCCGCGTCATCACGCAGCGCGTGAACTGCGAATGGCGCGACGCCTATGCGCTCGCGTCCGACCCGAAGCGGCTGCCCGACTGGGCCAGCGGCCTTTCGAAAAGTGCACTGGTGCCGCACGGCGACCACTGGATCGTGCGCACGCCCGAAAGCGGCGAGGCCCGCATGCGCTTTGCACCGCCCAATGAGTTCGGTGTGCTCGACCACTGGGTGGCGCCCGAAGGCGTGCCCGAGGTCTATTTGCCGTTTCGTGTGATCGGCGTGGCGCCCGGTGTGTGCGAGCTGCAGTTCACGCTGCTGCGTCAGCCGCACATGGACGATGCGGCCTTTGCGCGCGATGCCGAATGGATCGCGCGCGACCTGCAGGCCCTGCGCCGCCTGCTCGAGGCGGGCTGAGCCGGGCCTGGCTTACTCGGCGGCGGCGACGTCGTCGGCCAGCGGGTTCTCGGCCTTGTACGAGGCGATGTCGCGCACGTTCTTCTGCACCGCCACCGCGCCGAACAGGCTCAGCAGGAAGGCCATGGCGTAGAAGCCCTTCTCGCTCGCAGCCAGCGAGGCGTTGAACAGGCCCACGGCCAACAGGCCGACCGACAGCAGCAACGAGACCCAGCACAGGCCGAAGTAGATGCCCGTGACCGAGATGCCCTCGAGCCGGTCGCGCACTGTCTTTTGCAGCGACACGGCGGAGAACAGGCCGTACATGAGGATGGTGAAGTAGTAGCCCTTCTCGTTGAGCTGCATCGCGGCATTCCACAGCCCGACCAGGTAGACGATGGCTCCGATGATCAGCGCGGCCCAGGAGGCGGCGACGAATGCAGCGGTCGGTTTCTGAAATCTGACGGTTCCCATGGCGATCCTCCTCGTTGTTGTGTGGCGCGATTATGGTGCGGGAAGGCGGTGGCATGATCGCCAGCGACCGGCCTCCCAGGAGGCGGCTTTCCAAAAAACCGGAGGAACCGTTCATGTCGTCACAACCCGCTCGTCCGCAGTCTCTTGTTCGCACCGGCGCCAAGGCCGGCTTCGCCTTCGCCGGCTCGGCCATCAAGGGCGCGCTGATCGGCCTGTTCCTGGGCGGCGGCGTGTTCTTCTATTACCTGAGCCAGCTGCAAGGGCCCGGCAACCCGGCCGCGCGGGCCGGTGGTGTCGGCGCCATCGTGGCCCTGATCACGTCGCCGCCGCTGCTGGTGGCCGTGCTGCTGGCGCTGTTCGTCGGCGTGTACTTTCTGCTGGGCGTGCAGCAGGGCCGCGCCCGCGCGATGCAGCATGTGGTCGTGGCGCGTGGCGAGGCCGTGTCGCAGCGGCTCGGCGACGCCATCGCGGGCCGCATCGAAGCCATGCCGCGCACGCACGGCGGCCTGCAGCGCGTGGCCGACTGGCTGTCGCCCGACGCGTTGTGCCAGCAACTCGCGCCGGTGCTCGGCGAAGGCCGGGCCGTGCGCACGGTGGTCGGCTTCGTGCTGGCCCGCCTGCCCCTGAGCGACATGCTGGCCGAGTGGCAGCAGGAGCGTGCGGCGCAGGGTGCCGCCGCACCGGCGACGGGCGAAGGCGCCACGCAAGACCCCGCGCTGCGCGCCCTGCTCACGCGCCGCATCCACGAGGTGCTGCAAGACATGTCGACGCCCTCGCGCAAGTCCTTCTTCATCGCGCTGGCCGTGCAGGCGGTCTTGCTGGGCGTGGGGCTGTGGCTCGTGCGCTGAGCCCGACCGTCTGCGTCGGTCTTGCGGCGTACAGCCGCCGTCGTGCTGATGCCCCGGCGACAATCGGCGCCTGCGCAGGCCTTGCGGCATGCGCGGCATCCATGCCTCCCCGTCTGTCCCTCCCCTCGCTTTCATGATCGTCCGGAAACGCCCGTCCGGGCTCAAGCTGTTCCTGTCCTGGCGGGGCTCCGTCCTGCCGCGCATCGCCGCGGCGCTCACGCTCAATGTGATCGTGGCCATCGTCGTCACGGTGCTGCACGGGCGCTTCGGCTCCATCAAGATTCCGCTCGGCACCGTGCCCTTCGCGCTGCTCGGCCTGCCGCTGGCGATCTTCCTGGGCTTTCGCAACACCGCGGCCTACGACCGTTTCTGGGAAGCGCGCAAGCTCTGGGGCGAGGTGATCCTGCGTTCGCGCAATCTGGCGCGCCAGTGCCAGAGCCTCATCGACGGCGATGCGCCGGTGAGCGCCGGCGCTGACACCGTCCGCCGACTGGACGACCTGCGCGTGCGCATGACCTTGCGCGCCGCGGCTTTTGCCCATGCGCTGCGTCACCAGCTGCGCGGCACCGATGCCGCCGCCGACACCCAGCCCTTCCTGCGCGAAGCGGAATGGCAGGGCCTGACGCAGGTCGCGAACCGGCCGCATGCGCTGCTGATGCACATGGGCGCCGACCTGCGCGAAGCGCTGCGCGCGCGGCGCATCGACCCGGCGCTGGCGGCGGGCGTCGACGGCACGCTGTCGGCGCTGAGCGGTGCGGCCGCGTCGTGCGAACGCATCCTCAGCACGCCCATTCCCTTTTCGTACACGCTGCTGCTGCACCGCACGGCGTACCTCTACTGCTACCTGCTGCCCTTCGGGCTGGTGGATTCGGTCGGGTTCATGACGCCGGTGGTGGTGCTGATCGTGGCCTACACCTTCTTCGGCCTCGACGCGCTCGGCGACGAGATCGAGGAGCCCTTCGGCACCGAGTCGAACGACCTGCCGCTCGAGGCGCTGTGCCGCACGCTCGAGATCGACCTGTGCCAGTCGGTGGGCGCCCCGGCGCCAGCGCCGATGGTGCCGGTCGATTACTTCCTGCGCTGAGGTTTGCTGCACGGAAAGCAAAAAGGCCGGTCCTTGCGGGCCGGCCTTTCGGGTCTGTCAGCGGTTGACGCAGCGGCTCAAAGGCCCAGCATCAGCTTGAGGTTCTGCACCGCGGCACCGCTGGCGCCCTTGCCCAGGTTGTCCAGGCGCGCGATCACCACGGCGTGGCGGTGGTCTTCGTTCGGGAACACGCGGATCTCGAGCTGGTTGGTGTCGTTGAGCGCCAGCGCGTCGAGCTTGCCGTCGTCGGTCGGCGGCAGCACCTTCACGAACTGTTCGGGCGTGTTGCTCTTGGCGTAGTGGGCGGCCAGGGCTTCTTGCAGGTCGCCGGCCTTCGGCTTGCCGGGCAGCAGGTCGAGGTGCAGCGGCAACTGCACCAGCATGCCCTGCTTGAAATTGCCCACCGACGGAATGAAGATCGGGCGGCGCGTGAGGCCGGTGTAGGTCATGATTTCGGGGATGTGCTTGTGCTTCAGGCCCAGCGCGTAGGTCTCGAACAGCGGCGCCTTGCCGGCTTCGTAGTCCTCGATCATGGTCCGGCCGCCGCCCGAATAGCCGCTCACCGAAGGCAGCGACACCGGGAAATCGGCCGGCAGCAGGCCCGCGTCGATCAGAGGGCGCACCATGGCGATGGCGCCGGTGGCGTAGCAGCCGGGGTTGCCGACGCGGTCGGCTTCGGCCACGGCCTGCCAGTGGCCTTCGACCAGCTCGGGAAAGCCGAACACCCAGCCGGGCGCCACGCGGTGCGCGGTCGAGGCGTCGATGATCTTGGGCTTTTTGCCCGGGAGCTGGTCGATCAGTGCGACCGACTCGCGCGCCGCGTCGTCGTGCAGGCACAGCACCACGAGGTCGACGCCGGCCATCAGCTCGCGCTTGGCGGCCACGTCCTTGCGCAGCTCGGGCGCGATGCTCACGAGCTCGATCTGCGGCATCGTCTGCAGCCGCTCGCGAATTTGCAGGCCGGTGGTGCCGGCTTCGCCGTCGATGAAAACCTTGGCCATATCGGAGTATGCGTAGAGTGGCTAGAAGAAAGTACGTATTGACCGCAACCGCACATCAAGTATTGGTGCGGCGCACCATGATACAGTCCGCGGTTGTTCGCCGCCCCCAGCCGTCAGGCTGCCGTCGCCCGCGAACAACAGAGCAGAAACAACAGTCTCACTCCCGATCTCCCGTTCTCAACCTCCTCCTTCCGAGAGACATCCCTCATGAAGATTCACGAGTACCAAGGCAAGGAAATCCTTGCCAAGTTCGGCGTGCCGGTGCCGCGCGGCATTCCGGCCTATACGGTTCAGGAGGCGGTCGAAGCCGCCCAGAAGCTTGGAGGCCCGGTCTGGGTCGTCAAGGCCCAGATTCACGCGGGTGGCCGCGGCAAGGGCGGCGGCGTCAAGGTCGCCAAGTCGATCGAAGACGTCAAGAAGCTGGCTGGCGAGATCCTCGGCATGCAGCTCAAGACGCACCAGACCGGCCCTGAAGGCCAGAAGGTCCGCCGCCTCTACATCGAAGACGGCGCCGACATCAACAAGGAATACTACATTTCGGCCGTGACCGACCGCGCGACGCAGAAGATCGCGTTCATCGCTTCGAGCGAAGGCGGCATGGACATCGAGGAAGTGGCCCATTCCACCCCCGAGAAGATCATCACGGTCTACGCCGACCCCAAGGACGGCCTGACCGACGCGCAAGCCAAGGAAATCGCCGACGGCATCGGCATGCCGGCCGATTCGACCGCCCAGACGGTCGACATCCTGAAGAAGCTCTACGCCTGCTACATGGAGACGGACGCCTCGCTGGTCGAGATCAACCCGCTCAACCGTGACAGCAAGGGCAACGTCATGGCGCTGGACGCCAAGTTCAATTTCGACAGCAACGCGCTGTTCCGCCACCCCGAAATCGTGGCCCTGCGCGACCTCGACGAAGAAGACGCGGCCGAAGTCGAAGCCTCGAAGTTCGACCTGGCCTACATCTCGCTGGACGGCAACATCGGCTGCCTGGTGAACGGTGCCGGCCTGGCCATGGCCACCATGGACACCATCAAGCTGTTCGGCGGCGAGCCGGCCAACTTCCTGGACGTGGGCGGCGGTGCCACCCCCGAGAAGGTCACGGAAGCCTTCAAGATCATGCTGAAGAACAAGAACGTGGAAGCCATCCTCGTGAACATCTTCGGCGGCATCATGAAGTGCGACACCATCGCCACCGGCGTGATCGCAGCCTGCAAGGCCGTGAACCTGCAAGTGCCGCTGGTCGTGCGCATGAAGGGCACCAACGAAGTCGAAGGCAAGAAGCTGCTGGCCGAGTCGGGCCTGCCGATCATCAGCGCCGACACCATGGCGGACGCGGCCCAGAAGGTCGTCGCAGCAGTGAAAAAGGCCTAAGGAACAAGTCATGTCGATCTACATCAACAAAGACACCAAAGTCATCACGCAAGGCATCACCGGCAAGACCGGTCAGTTCCACACCGAAAAGTGCCAGGAATACGCGAACGGCAAGAACGCCTTCGTGGCCGGCGTGAACCCGAAGAAGGCCGGCGAGTCGATCTTCAACATCCCGATCTTCGGTTCGGTGAAGGAAGCCGCCACGCAGACCGGCGCCACCGTGTCGGTGATCTACGTGCCGCCGGCAGGTGCCGCAGCCGCCATCTGGGAAGCCGTTGAGGCCGACCTGGACATGGCGATCTGCATCACCGAAGGCATTCCGGTCCGCGACATGCTCGAGGTGCGCAACCGCATGAAGGCCAAGGAAGCGGCCGGCGGCAAGAAGACCTTGCTGCTGGGCCCGAACTGCCCCGGCCTGATCACGCCCGACGAAATCAAGATCGGCATCATGCCCGGCCACATCCACCGCAAGGGTCGCATCGGCGTGGTCTCGCGCTCGGGCACGCTGACGTACGAAGCCGTGGCTCAACTGACGGAAATCGGCCTGGGCCAATCGTCGGCAGTCGGCATCGGCGGCGACCCGATCAACGGCCTGAAGCACATCGACGTGATGCAAGCCTTCAACGACGATCCCGAAACCGACGCCGTCATCATGATCGGTGAAATCGGCGGACCGGACGAGGCTGACGCAGCCCGCTGGTGCAAGGACAACATGAAGAAGCCGGTCGTCGGTTTCATCGCCGGTGTCACCGCCCCTCCCGGCAAGCGCATGGGCCACGCCGGCGCGCTGATCTCGGGCGGCGCCGACACGGCCGAAGCCAAGCTCGCCATCATGGAAGAGTGCGGCTTCACCGTGACGCGCAACTTCTCGGAGCTGGCAAAGCTGCTCAAGGGCAAGCTCTAAAAAGCACTCGTACCGCTGGCGGCATTCCCGCCGCTCGCATTACCACGCAGAAATGAAAAAGCGCCCGCATTGAGTTGCGGGCGCTTTTTTAACTACAACACAGTGGAATCAGAGACATGGAACTTCTTCAAAGCACGGACTTCTGGATCGGCCTGATCAAGATCGTCTGGATCAACATCATCCTTTCGGGCGACAACGCCGTCGTGATCGCCATGGCGGCGCGATCGCTGCCGCCCGCGCAACAGAAAAAAGCCGTGCTGTTCGGCTCGGGCGCGGCCGTCGTGCTGCGCATCGTGCTGACGGTGGTGGCGGCCAAGCTGTTGGCGTTGCCCTACCTGCAGATCATCGGCGGCGCCCTGCTGCTGTGGATCGGCCTGCAGCTCTTGAGCGAGGAAGACGACGGCGACGGCGAGTCCAAGGAGTACGGCAGCATGTTCGTGGCCGTGCGGACCATCCTGCTGGCCGACCTGGTGATGAGCCTGGACAACGTGATCGCCGTGGCGGCCGCCGCGCAAGGCAGCATGGTGTTGCTGGTGTTGGGTTTGGCCATCAGCATCCCCTTGGTGATTTTCGGCAGCACGCTCATGATCAAGCTCATGGAACGCTTCCCGATCATCATCATGCTGGGCGCTGCGCTGATCGGCTGGGTCGGCGGCGAAACCATCGTGAGCGACGTGTCGCTGCATGACGCGCTGGCGGCCAACCCCTGGATGCACTACGCGGGCGCAATCGCCGGCGCGGTGCTCGTCGTGGCCCTGGGCCGCTTCCTGCAACGGCGCGCACGCGCTGCTGCGCACTGATCTTCAAAAAAGCGAGCGCTGACAAACGATGGCAGGTGTTGGCGTTTCTCTTTTCTCCAGTCGACCGGCCCTGAGCTGGGAGTTTGCGGCACTGACCGATGTCGGGCGCCTGCGCGCCCACAACGAAGACGCGGTGCATGTCGATCCGGCCCTCGGCCTGGCGCTGCTGGCCGACGGCATGGGCGGCTACAAGGGCGGTGAGGTGGCCAGTGCCATGGCCATTTCGCTGATGCACGCGAGCTTCGGCCGCTGGTTCGCCCAGGCCGGCATGCAGGCGCCCGCCCGCGTGGTCCGGCGTGCGCTGCAGGCGGCCACCGACGAGGCCAACGGCGCCATCCTCCAAGCGGGCGTCATCCACGAAGAACTGCGGGGCATGGGCACGACCCTGGTGCTGGCGGCGTTTCGCCCGCAGCGCGTGGTGGTCGGCCACATCGGCGATTCGCGCTGCTACCGCCTGCGCAACAACAAGCTGGAGCAGCTCACGCGCGACCATTCGCTGCGCCAGCAGCAGCTCGACGCCGGCGCCATCACGCCCGAAGAGGCCCTGAACTCCCCCACCCGCAACCTCGTGACGCGGGCCTTGGGCGTGGAAGCCCAGGTCTTGCTGGAGATGCACGAGCACAGTGCCAGACCGGGCGACCTGTACATGCTGTGCTCCGACGGGCTCAGCGAGATGGTGCCGGATGCGCAGCTTTTCACGCTTTTGACTCGCGATCTCGGCCTCAAGGAGATGGCTTCACTTTTGGTTGCAATTTCAAACGACAATGGCGGACGGGATAACATTTCAGTTGTTCTGGCCAAGGCGGGCGTCAGCGAAGCGACCCGCGGGGCCATGTAGCAGCCAACCCGGGCGGCGGACCGTTTGCGCCGCCTGAAGGTGCTGGATCTTTGCAAACGGGGAGTAATCGGCCATGCCGAAGATGATCATTTCGGTCGATGGTGTCGTCATCGGCCAAGTGGCGCTCGCCAAGAATCGCACGACGTTGGGCCGCCGCGCCTACAACGACATCGTGATCGACAATCTCGCCGTCAGCGGCGAGCATGCCGTGCTGCACATGAGCGGCGGCGAAGTCGAAATTGAAGATCTCAACAGCACCAACGGCACCTACGTCAATGCGCTGGCCATCCAGAAGCAGGCGCTTCAGGACAACGACGTCATCGAGGTCGGTGGCTGCCGCATCCACTTCCGCTCGCACAGCAACCTCATGGTCGGCCCCGGCTCCGTGCGGGCCTCGCTCTCCGAGTATTCGGCTCCGATGCCCCTCTCGTCGGCGCCCACCGAATCGGGCGCGCTGGTCGAGCTGGGCGTGCCCATGCTGCGCGTGCTCTCGGGCACCAACGAAGGTCAGGACGTCCCGCTGCAGAAGGTGGTCACCACCATCGGCAAACCCGGCGTGGCCGTGGCTGTCGTCACGCGTCGCCGACAAGGCTACGTGGCTGCCACCGTTGTCGGCAGCGTCACGCTCAACGGCGTGCAACTGGGCGCCGAAGCCGTCGCGCTGCAGGAAGGCGACGTGCTCGAACTCGGCGGCGCCACGCGCATGCAGTTCGTCCGGATCTGAGTCGCCTCGGGCGCCCTGCTCCGCTCCCCGTTTTTTTGCCGTCAGGCATCCGTTGTCCAAGGCTGACCAGCCATGAGCGCAGCGCCGGGCCGCCCCAAGCAAGCTCGCACCGCAGTGCGAAGCACGAAGGTATGTCAATGAGCGTGTTGCGGCGGCACTGGCCGCGCATCACCATCACGCTGCTGCCAGTGCTGCTGGCGCTGCTCCATGCCACCGGCATCTGGCGGTTGGGCGTGATCGAGCACCTGGACCACCTGATCTACGACGCCCGCCTGCGCGCCACCATGCCGGGCACGCCCGACACGCGGGTCGTGATCGTCGATGTCGACGACGCCAGCCTGGCGCGCGAGGGCCAGTGGCCCTGGCCGCGCGACAAGATCGCCAGCCTCACCACTGAACTGCTGGCCCGCCAGCACGCGGCCGTGCTCGGCTTCGACGTGATGTTTCTCGAGCCCGACCGCAGCTCCGGCCTCGGGCGCCTGAAAGAGATCGCAGCCGGTCCTTTGCGCGATGTGCCGGGCCTTTCCGCCGAGATCGACCAACTCGCGCCAACCCTCGACCACGACGCGACCTTGGCCCAGGCCCTGCGCGGCCAGCCTGTGGCGCTCGGTTATTACTTCACGCGCACCGAACAGCCCAGCGCCAAGGGGCTGCTGCCGGCGACGCCGGTGCTGCCGCCCGAGGCTTTTCCGCCCCATGCGTCCTTCGTCACGCTCTGGAACGGGTTCGGCGCCAGCCTGCCGGTGCTGGCGCGCGCGGCGCCGGTCGCGGGGTTCCTGAACACCCTGGTCGGTGACGGCGACGACGACGGCGTCATCCGCAGCGTGCCGCTCATCGCCCGCTACGAGGGTGAGCACGCGTCGCCCGGGCACTACGAGTCGCTGGCGCTTGCGGTGTACCGGCTGGCGAACGGCTCGCCGCCGGTGCGGCCGGCGCTCGTGGCCGGCGACGGCAACGTTCCGCGCCTCCAGGCGCTGGTGCTCGGGTCGTTGCGCATCCCGGTCGACCAGAGCGCCAGCCTGCAGGTGCCGTTCCGTGGCCCCGGCGGTCCGCGTGCCGGGTCGTTCCGCTACGTGGCCGCTGCCGACGTGCTCGAGGGCCGCCTGGCGCCGGGTGAGTTGAAAGGCAAGATCGTGCTGCTCGGCGCCACCGCTCCCGGCCTGCAGGACCTGCGCGCCACCCCGGTCGGCGCCGCGTTCCCGGGCGTCGAAGTGCACGCCAACATCGTCTCGGGCTTGCTTGATCAGCGCCTGCTGGCCGTGCCCGACTACGCGCCGGGCTACGAAGTGCTGACCGTGCTGGCGGCGGGGCTGCTGCTCGCGTTCGGGCTGTCGCTGCTGTCCGCATCGCGCGCCGTGCTGCTCGGCGCGGGCGTGGTCGCTGCGCTGGTCGGCCTCAACACCTGGCTCTACATCGGCCACAGCCTCGTGCTCCCGCTGGCGTCGGCGCTTTTCATGGCGGCGCTGGCTTTCGCGCTCAACATGAGCTGGGGCTACTTTGTCGAATCGCGCGCGCGGCGCGGGCTGGTGCGGCTCTTCGGCACCTACGTGCCGCCGCAGCTGGTCGACGAAATGCTCGTGCGCCCCGGCCGCTACAGCATGCGCGCCGAGAGCAAGGAAATGACCGTGATGTTCTGCGACATGCGCGACTTCACCCGGCTGTCCGAGCAGATGGCGCCGGCCGAACTGCAGGCCTTTCTGAACACCGTCTTCAGCCGGCTCACCGAAGTGATCAGCGCGCACCGCGGCACCGTCGACAAATACATGGGCGATTGCGTCATGGCCTTCTGGGGCGCGCCGATCGACACCCCCGACCACGCCGCGCTCGCCGTGCAGGCCGCGCTCGACATGGCCGCCGCCGTGCACGACATCAACCGCCAGCACCGCGCAAACGGCCGCCCCGAGATCAGCGCCGGCATCGGCCTCAACAGCGGGCTCATGAGCGTCGGCGACATGGGCTCGACCGCGCGCCGCAGCTATACCGTGGTCGGTGACGCGGTCAATCTCGCGTCCCGGCTGGAGGGCTTGAGCGGACACTACGGCGTCGAGATCGTGGCCAGCGGCGCGACCCGCGAAGCGGCCCCCGGCTTCGTCTGGCAGGAGCTCGACAGCGTGCGCGTCAAGGGCAAGGCCCAGGCCGTCGCCATCTACACCCCGCTTTCGGCGCAGGCCGGCGCCGAGGCGCAGGACACCACGCGGCAGCAACTCGACCGATGGAGCCAGGTGCTCGCCGCCTACCGCCGCCAGGATTGGGCGCTGGGCCGAAACTTGCTGGCTCCCCTGCTCGCCGCGGATGCCAAAAAAGTCCTTTACCAGCTCTATGCCCAGCGTTTAGCCTCGATGGCGCTACGCCCGCAAGACCCGGACTGGGACGGCGCCACCCGGTTCGACACCAAATAATGTCAGACGCACACAAGAGGTCTTCCACCATGCAGGTACGCGTGCTGGGTTGCTCGGGCGCCATCGCCAAGGACTGCCGCACCACCTCGTTCCTGGTCGATGCGGACCTGCTCGTGGACGCCGGTACAGGCGTCGGCGATCTCACCCTCGACGAGATGGCCGCCATCGACGACGTGGTGCTCACCCATTCGCACCTCGACCACATCGCCGCCCTGCCCCTTATGCTCGACGCCGTCGGCAGCCGCCGCACCCGGCCGCTGCGCGTGCATGCATTGGCCGCCACCATCGACGCGCTGCGGGCGCATGTGTTCAACAACGTCATCTGGCCGAATTTCGAGCGCATTCCCAGCCCCGAATCGCCCTTCGTGAGCTTTCACGAGATCACGGTCGGGCAACGCCTCGCGCTGGGAAGCGGCGCCCCCAAGATGATCGAAGTGCTGCCGGCAGTCCACACCGTGCCGGCCTGCGGCTTCGCCATACGCCGGGCCGAAGGCGGCGCCCACTGGGTCTTCAGCGGCGACACCGAACGCAACCCGCCCTTCTGGGAGCGCATCAACGCGATCGACGTGGCGATGCTGGTCATCGAGACCGCCTTCAGCTCCCGCGAGGAAGCCCTGGCCGAACGCAGCCTGCACCTGTCGCCGGTGGCGCTGGCGCACGAGCTGGCGCAGATCGATCCGGGCAAGCAGTACCCGATCTACATCACCCACACCAAGCCCGCAGAGACCGAAGAAATCATGAGCCAGATCGAGATGCTGGCGGGGCGCGAGGTGGCCGGATTGGCGCAGCGGGACATCCGCTGGCTCAAGGCGAACGGGGTGCTGACCTTCTGACAGAGCCCGGTCGGGCATGACAAATTTGTCGACACAATTGGCATCTGAGTGCGAGTTGTGTCACATCATGTAACCAACTTGTGACCAAAGACGGCCCGATCGAGGGCTGCAGGGTGGGGAAGCCGGGTGGCACGGATGCTGCGGAAGTTACCCCGCTCCGGGCTGGTTCCCGGGCTTTACAAACCAACCTGGAGTTAATGAATGAACCGTCGTTCTATCGCACGCAATGTGCAAAAGGGTTTCACCCTGATCGAGTTGATGATCGTTGTGGCGATCATCGGTATCTTGGCCGCTGTGGCTCTGCCGGCGTATCAGGACTACACAGTGCGTGCTCGAGTATCTGAAGGTCTCGTTGGTGCCGGTGCCGCCAAAGTACACGTCGCAGACATTCTTTCGTCCGGTCAAGACAGTACGAACGGCTACTCTTCCAATTTCAATGCCCCCTCGGCATCTCAAAACGTGACGTCTATCGTCATCGCGGCAGTGACTGGTCAAACGACCATCACATACACCGCCCGTGCAGGCAATGGTACTTTGGTGCTCGTTCCCTACACTGGCGTTGCTGGCGCTGTTTCCGCTCTGCCCGATGCCACGGCTGCATTTACTCCCCCCGCAGATGCGATCCAGTGGCAGTGCCATTCGGATACCGTTGCGACGGTAGTCTCTCCGGCAGTTACCGCAGCAGCTACTCTGCCTGTGCGCTTTGCACCCGCAGCTTGCCGTTGATTGGTTGACTGATATAAGAAGAGCGCTTCGGCGCTCTTTTTTTTACTTTAAATTCATTGGAAAAATTGAAGTGTGGTTTTAATTTTGAAGATGGCTGAGGCTTCATGAGAAATAGGATTCTGGCATTTGGAATTCATGTTGCCCTTTCGGCATTTCTGGCGGCCAGCGCCATGGCCGTTGTTTATCTTATTTGGTACCCCTCTCCGTTAGCGGAGGCTGTGGGTGTGGGTAAGATTTTTTTGCTTCTCATTGCTATTGATGTGGTGATTGGCCCTCTTCTGACTTTTATTGTTTTCCGGCCAAACAAAAAAAGTCTCAAATTGGATCTTGCTTGTATTCTTGTTTTGCAGATGGGCGCTTTTTCCTACGGGTTTCATGCAATAGCTATTTCGCGACCCGCATGGATTGTTTTTAGCGTCGATCGATTTGATGTCGGACAGGCTAATGAGCTGGAAGGAAGATTTTTAAAAATTGCTAGCCCGGAATTTAGAAGCATCCCCTGGGGCGGGCCACGATGGGTCGCTTCATTAATTCCAAGTGATAGGGAAAAGCGCAATCAACTGATTCTGGAGTCGACGACTGGCGGAGCTGATCTGGCTCAACGTCCCGATTTGTATGTGCCAATGGAGCAGGTGACTCCAGAGGTCATAATGAAATCTCGTCCATTGAGTGAACTGCTCCAACTTAATGATTCCGAAGCGTATGCGGTTGCTTTGGAGAAGTGGCCAGAAGCCAATGCTTGGCTTCCTCTTGTGGCAAAAAACAAGGCGATGGCAGTGCTGATGAAGAAAGAGCTTGGGACGCCACTAGCAATTGTGAATCTGAAACCTTGGAGGTAAATGCATAAAATTTATGCATTGAAGAATAGGGGTCAGAAAATAGAGGGGCAGAATTCAATTTCCAGCTGCGTCATTTTGGTGCAAAGGCTCGGCTCGTTTCGGAGCGCCGACGCGCAGGCGCTCATCGACAATGCGGTCTTCAGCCGTCGATTCCGAATCCGCCAGATGCGCCCCAAGCCCTGCAAATCTCCCCAGTGAAGTCGGCCCGCATTGACGCGGCCGCAGAAGTGCTTCAACACCCTGATCCGCCAGAACGAGAAGGCCCGCCAGACGCTGGCGGCGTGGCATGACGGCATCGGCACCTACCGCCAGGCCCACGTGCAGGTGGTGCTGCCGCTGGAAGACGAACTGCTGGCCGCGCGCAGGCAATGGGTGTTCGCGCTGGACGAACTACTGGGCCAGCCGCGCGGATGGCCCAAACCGATCGCGAGACACCGCGTGAACTGGTGTGCGACGCCGCAGGCGAGTTGCTGCATGCGCGTGACGGTGACGACGATGGTGATGACGAAGAACTCAAGGTGCTGTTCGCCCGGCACGCCGAGATCGACTTCGGCACCGAGCGGCAGCAGATGGTGCGCGCGATGAAGGACGTGGCCGAAGCCATGACCGGCCTTGATCTGGGCGATGACGAGGGCATCGACACGCAGGACGACCTGCTCGCGCGCATGCAGCATGGGCTGCAGGCGAAGGCGGCGGCGGCCCAGGAAGCCGACACAGCACCCAGGCCGGGTCGGGCCGCAAGAAGGCCAGCGCCGCGCAGCAGCGGCGCGAAGCCGAAGCGCAACAGGCCACGCAGTCCGTGCGCGACATCTTCCGCAAGCTCGCCAGCGCCCTGCACCCCGACCGCGAAACCGATGCGCAGCAGCGCAAAGTCAAGACGGCGCTGATGCAGAAGGCGAACCAGGCCTACGCGGCCAACGACCTGCTCGCGCTGCTGAACTGCAACTGCAGATCGAGCAGATCGACGCCAGCCATATCGCGAACGCCAGTGCCGAGCGCTTGAAGCACTACAACAAGGTGCTGGGCGAGCAGCTGGCGGAACTGAAAGCGGAGATCGAGGGCGTCGAGCTGCGGTTCTGCTTCGACCACGGGCTCGAACCCGGGGGCGCCGCCATCGACCCGCGCAAGCTGGGCCCACTGCTCGGGCAGCACCGTCGGCAGCTGCGCCTGGAACTGAGCCAGCAGCAGCGCGAGTTGGACATGCTGGCCGACACGGCAGCGACCAAGCGCTGGCTCAAGCAGCAGCGGCAGTTGCTGCGCGAGCCTGCGTACGGGTTCGACCCTTTCTTTTGAGCGCGCCGACCGGCACTGCGCTTGCTTCGTCAGTTCGCGATGACTTCCCGCCACATGATCCGCGTGAGATTCGATGCGAGAGCCATAGAGCGCATCTTCACCGCATCGCCAGCGATGTGTTGTCGAACACCACTTCCACTCGCAGCCGCGACTTGACTGCCCGGCCATCGACTTCACCGGGAGAAAACTCCGCGGCCATGAACGCCTCGCGTGCGGCTTGCTCGAAAGTCGAGGGAAGTGTCGGCTCCTCTGCATCGACGCGTTGAACCCGACCTTGCTCATCGATGAAGAGCAAAAGAATGCCCACAAGTCGGTCGACCGCTAGTTCGCCAAGCGGAGGCTCGAGCACGATGCTCGTCTTGGCAACGGGTGGTGTCGATAGCCGGCTGCGTGGAACGTAGTTGTCGACCTCAACCTCGCTTGTGACGGAGGCAGGCGGCGCAGTAGATGGCGTGCTTGCCGAAGGTTCCTCCGTAAGGATCGGTTCCCTCCCTGATGAATGAGGCGCTCCGGTCGTCAGAAGGACGGCATGGACTGGCAAAAGCGGGGGCAAGGAAGGATGGGCGCGGACCGTTCGCACTCGCATGGAGGCGACAGCACTTCCAACTGCACCGTTCGCGGCCTGCCTTGGGGCGACGGATGAGATGCATGTCGAAAGCGCAGCAACGTGGAGTGCCAGAGAGAGCATTGCACTCGCACAAAGTATGTATCGCATCTTCGCCTGGCCCGGCGCACGCCGGGCCGGGACCGCTTTTATCGCAGATCAGTCCACCAGCTCACGCCAGGAGGTCCGATGCACACTGCCAGAGCCTGAGGACGTTGCCACCGGCGGCGTTTCAACCACGTTGTCGCCATTGCTCTTCTGATAAATGATGCGGGCATTGCCATTGCTGTCCTGCACCCATGTCATGCCCATGATCAACCCGTCAGTGCTCCAGAGTCCACCGGCCGGGTTGGTGGTGACTACGCCGCCATTGGCCACGTTGAGGTAGTAGCGCCAGGCCGTACCGCCCGATGCACACGCATCGCCGTTCGGGATGGCGGTGGCAATCGACAGGGTGCTGTATTGCAGGCCCAGGTTGGTGTTCACGCGTTCACGCGAATGTGGCAGGTCAATCCACCATCCCCCTTTGGTCGACCAGTTGACCGCCGTGTTGGATACCGAGGCTGCTGTGGCAGTTGCCACGGGGCCGTTCAAGGTGAATGTCTGCCTGACGAAATTCGCGGTGTCGGCGCGCACGTCGCTCCATCCGGTGGCGGTCAGCGTGTCTCTCACTGCGTAGATGCTTTGCTGCGTCGAATTCGCAATGTCGGATGCACCGAGGTACTGGCCCGTCGCAACCACGACCACCGGTCGGCCTGAAATCTCGACGGTTTCCGGCTTGGTGGTGATGGGTTGCGGCGTCGAGGCATCGACCTGGAGCTTGGCGAGTCGCATCGCTGCCCGGTTGGGCGGCAGGAGCGCGTCAATATCGAAACGCCAGAGGTTGCCTTGCAGATCGCCGCCATAGAAGCGCTTGGCCGTGTTGTCGCTGGTGCTTTCGATCCAGGCGTTGATCTTGGCCAGGCCGCTCGGATCCGTGTTGCTGCCATCGCTGGTAGCTATGTCCAGCAGCAGAGCGCCGGTATTGGCATTCAACACGTAGAGGTGGCCCTTGCCATCGGCGTTGTTGTAGCCAGAGGCGAAGGCAACGATCCAGGTGCCGTCGCTGCGTTTGGCAATCACCGGGTTGCCGAAGCTGAGGCCCAGGTTGGCGTCGGTGAACTCCCAAAGGGCTTTGGGGTCGTTGGGGTCGGTGATGTCGAGCGCGTAGTAGCCGCGTCCGCCGCTGTTGAGGCCGCCAACGACGATGGTCTTCCAGGTGGTTCCGACCTTGATGTCGCCCATGACTGGCGCTCCATCCACGGAGTATTGGTGCTTCGAGCCATAGCTCGTGTCGGCCATCTTGTAAAGGTTGGGCATGACGGCGCTCGGAACATAGGCCCAGAGCTCGGTGCCGCCCGTGTCGTTGGTGGCGGCCGAGAAGGCGTGCAGCATGCCGTCGTTCGAGCCCACATACACCACGGGCGTGCGCGTTGCCTTCGCCGTGACGAAATCGGCATACCCTGCATCGGCGTACCGGAACGGCGGCTTCCCGACATGGACTGGAGCGCCGTTGATGATGTCACCCAGCACATGGTCGCGCTTGCGATAGAGCGCGGCGATGTTGGTGCTGGAGCCATCGACGCTGGCCGATTCGTGGGTCCGTACGCCGCGCAGATAGTTGACCAGGTTGGCGCCGTTGTTGGCCACGGCCTTGTTGCTGGCTGACAGCTGCGAGCATTGCGCCGAGACGAGTGTCTGGCTGCAGAGATTGTCGAAGTAACCCTTTTGCGTGGCACTCAGATTTCCGTACTCGAAGCTCCGAAGGGCCGACCCGTCGCTGAAGTAGATCCTGCGGGACGACGCGGACGTCGCGTCGAGCTTGGCCTGCGCCGACCAAGTCGCGGTACTCGCAATGACGCCCGTCGAGCCGTTGATTGAAAAGGCTTGGAGGTCACCGGTCCACAACTGCGTGGTGTAGCTCGCTCGGAATACAAGGTTGTTGTCGCCGGCCACCAGTTGAAGCGAACTGGTCGAGGCGGTGGCGCCCGAGCCGGCCACTTGCTGCACCGAGGTGACGACACCATTGATGGCTTCGCTCAGTGCACCGGCATCGAGTGCCGAGTAGTACTGGCCGCGGCCATTGACGGCTGCGTGCCACAGGTCGTCGACGTTGGTGGCGTTGCCACCCTCGCCGTTGTTCAGATCCGCGCCCTCCGGCACAGGCCAGGTCAAGGCGCCGCTGGTCAGTTCGGCGTAGGTGCCAGCGGTCTGTGTCAGGTAGTTCTTGTCGTAAGGCAGCGTGCCACTCACACCCAGGCCGATCGTGAACGAATTCATGTGCTGCCATGCGGCCTTGTCGTTGCCGACCGGACGCACGATGTTGCTGCAAACATCCTGGCTGCTGCCGGAACTGTTCGAGGTGCAATTGCCTAGCGCACTCGTGCGCAGGTCTGTTGCAAAGTAGTACTGGGCGACGTCAGCCAGTGTGTTGCCGGTACCTCCAGATGTAGACGGCGTTTGAGTGGGTGTGCCCGCAACAGGGGGCTGGCGAACCGGTGTCGAATTGGATGTGACCGCCGGTGTAGACCATGCACTCCAGGCTCCTTGGGCCGGATTTGAATAGGTTGTCTGGTCATCCCCTTTGGCCGTCTGGTAGGACGTGTTCGAGGTCCCGCTCGTAAAGCTGCTGCTAGCAGTGGGAGGGCCATTGCCGGTGAATGTCTCGGTCGGCGTCGCCGTGTTGATCCAGGTGGAGGTCGTGCGTGGGCTGGTGCTTCTGGATGTCTCGACACCATCGGTTGTCACGACTGTCTCGGTGTAGGACTCGGTTGCAGATTGCGGCGTTGTACGGGTCCGGGTTTGCGTCTCGGTGTAGCGCTGATTTGTGCGCGTAGTGACGCGATACTGCCCCTTGTTCGGGTTGGAGGCCTTGGGCGTTGAAGAAACCGTGACGGAGGTGCGCGTCCAGTCCCTGGTTTGCGTCTGGGTGGAAAGCGCGTTCTGGGTCAGCGCCACGGTGTGGGGCGTCACCGTGGTAACGATCACCCGCGTTTCGTCCCGCATCGGGCGAGCTTCGGTCCCGTCTTGCTGCCCGATTTCGCTGGTGCCGTTGAGCTTCAGGCCTTTCGCCTTGTTCCAGTAGCCATCCGTAGAAAGCAGCGCGTAGTTGCGTTGGCAAGAGTACTGGACCGGATCGTAGGTTTGGCCAGGAGCTTTGTTGGCGAAGTAGCGCCCTGCCTTGGATAAGGCCGCGCGCAAGGGTGTCCAGCCGTTAGGCGAAGCGTCGTAGAGGCTCCTGTAGAAGTTGGTCTTCTGGTCGCTATCGAAATCCTTGACGTCCCGAAAGTAATTCCCGCCATCTACTGCCGTTCCATCGCTGATTGTGCTGAAGCCCACGCGATAGCTCGAGTCGAGCACCGAGATCGCTCGACCCATGGCAGTGCGCATCAACAGGTAGCGCTTGCGGTAGTACGAGTACCAGTTGGCGTAGTTCTGAGCATCTGCGGAAGCGCTGGTGACCGTTACGCGGGTGAAAAGGGCACTAGGCGTCGTGCACTCGTTGTAGAAGGTGTTCCGGACAGCGCCGCTGCTGGTGTAGACCCAGCCCATCTTGGGTTGGGTACCGCTGTAGGTGTAATAGAACCGGTCGCTGAGGTTCGTGGTGGAACTCGATGTGTCATAGCCATCGACACGTGCCGCTGTAAAAACCGCATTGGGATAGGACGTCCCATCTGCATTGAGCGGTGGCGAATAGGTCATCAGGGGGTCGTAGGCCACGCCATTGCACTGGGCAGAGCGGAATCCATACCTGCCGTCGTCGTTGTACATTTCGTCAGGCATGTAGTCTCTGTCCATGCTTCCCGAGTCGTCGAGAACGAACAACAGGTTCGGCTTGGCTTGAACCGCAGGGAGCGTCGCCAGCGGCTGATTCGATAGGTCGGTGGGGGCCGCTTCGATCACGGGAGCGAACGACCCCAGCAGCAATGCGCAGACCATCACCGCACAGCAGATGGCCTGCCTTTGGTACTTGCGGTCGAGGACAGGGTTGGATCTATTTTTCATGGTGTTGAGTTCTCTGTGTCTCGCGCCGCAGAGGCGCTCCCTCATCAGAAATGCACAATGGTTTCGGTGAAGCTGGTGGTGTTGCGCGCGCCCAGCACACGGACCACGATGCGGTAGTAAGGGCCAGATGCGCCGCCGGGAAATGGTTGCTCGGCGTAGTTCATTTCGCCCTTTTTGCTCACGTTGGCGCCGCCGCCTGAAATCGGTTTGGCGCAACTGATGCTCGCATCGGTGACGTAGTTGCCCGGTTTGGAGCACAGCCTGAAGATGACGAATCGGGCGTTGTTGCTGTTGATGACGCCGGCATCCGCAGTGGTGACGGTGCAGCCGTTGTATGTGCCCGTTGTGGCGGACTGGCAGGTGTTGCCGTCCCAGTCGATCAATTGGCGGTTGTTGCTGGCCGCGAGTTGCCGGCCGGTGACATCGATGGGCGGCTTTGCCGTGACCCCGTCGGCAGCAAGCTCCTGCGTGCTGGCGTAGTAGCCGTTCGACGCGGCATCGGTGTTCAGACTGGCGCTGTTGGCGGTCAACCAGTCAATTGCCTGGCGCGCGGCCTGGTCTGCTGCAGAGGTGGCATCCTGCTTGAAGCCCATATTGCCCAGCAGCAGCGTGCTGGTGTCCACCGAGCGCACCAGTGCCAACGTTGCAAGCAAAAGTGCAACCAGAGTCAGCAGGGCAAAAAGCAGTGAGACACCGCGTTGTGCGCGCTGGCGCGGGGCAAGATTCAAAGGTCTGATTTGCATGGCGATGGCTCAGGAATTCCAGAGGACGTTGCGCAGCGGCACGATCGTGTCGTAGACCTTGAAGCGGTAGTGTTGCCATTCGGCGACCTGGCTCACTCGCAGTGCAATGCACTTGCTGGTGCCGTGGCAGGTTGCGGTGCCGGCGATGGTGGCGTTGGCACCGACGTCCCATTGAGGGGCACTCGCTGTGACGATCTCTTTCTCGTACTGATTGCTGCGCGCCACCACAGCAATACGGATCGCGAGCACCTGGAGCCAGCCCGCGTTGGTGGTTGGCGTCACGTTGTCGTAGGTGTCGACGACGCCATCACCATTGGTGTCCTTGCCGTACAGGGCCTGGAGATTGACGATCTGGGGATAGAGTTCCAATGGCGGGTCGGTCAATGCTCCGCTCACCGGAGAGCGTTCGATCATCTGGAGGCTGTGGGCGCTACTGATCGAGTAGCTGCGATAGACCATCGAACCCATGTTCAGCAAATAGCTGCCTGACATGTATCCGCTCGCCGGAAATATGCTGTTCTGATTCCATTTGCTCGCAGCGGTTGCGGCGTGGGGTACGCGCGTAGGCCCCAGGGTCGTGGCTGGGGAGGTGGTGTCGTTGGTCACGGTGAAGAGCGTGCACCCCATGCCGGAACCTTGGAGTTTCGGCACGGCAATCATCATGTTGCCGACCGCGGCGCCCAAGGAGGACGCCACTTCGAAATAGTTGCTGGACTGCGGGTGCTCTTCCTTGAGAACCATGGGCACTGAAAAGTTGGTGGTCTGCCCCTGCAAGACAGTGATCGTGTCCGGGGCGTTGGTGTCGGCGCTGGTGCCGTTGGTGATGACGACTGGTGCCAGCGGAAAAACGAACGACGCGCCGCCGGAGTCGTACTTCCCCGTCACTGAACAGCCGAGGGCATCCGGGCTGGCAGCTGCACCGTAGCCAGCCATCTGCACGTCACGTTGGAGGGTGAACAGCGACAACGCGCCGTTGACCTGCGCATCGCTGCCCATCGTGATGGAGCGCTTCTTGCCTTCAGCGAGCGCGAGCACCTGGCTGATGACCAGCACGGTGAGCAGTCCCAGGACGAGGCCGACCATGAGCTCGACCAGGGTGAAGCCGCACTGGGAAAGACGCCTGGAGGGGTTGGATTGATGAATGGTGCGCATCTCAGTTCGCAGCCTTGGCGACGGTGGTGTGTGTGACGTACCGATGTGTTTCACCATTCGGCATCGTCCAGCTGATGGTGACCGCGACGTCGCCAGAGGTTGCATTGACCGTGACTGCACCGGTCCCGCCAGGCAGGCTGCTACCGACCTTGCTCTGCCATTCGCTGCATCGAGCTTGGGAGGCGCAGCCGGTGCCGTCATAGCTTGCGAGATTGGCGAGATCGGACCACATGCGGCCGTTCAGTTCGCTGGCGAGGTAAGCGGCATCGGCGCGCACCTTGGACTCGGTTTGGGCGCGTGTCATTGATGCCTGCAGGCCTACCAACCCGAGCACGCCGAGCATGAAGATCAGCAATGCCACGAGCACTTCGATCAAGGCGATGCCTCGGGCGTGCCGTGCTTGGCGGGGCTTGTATCGCATCGGGCGGAGCCGGTCGGTCGCGCGCACGCGATTCATTCGATTCAGCATTTACGGGGATCCTTTGCCGCGCTGTCGACGATGGCCGGTTCGCACATGCGCACCGAGCCTGAGGGCGAAACGACGATGCGCAACGCTCGGGCGCCGGTGGTGGTTCCGGTCACGTCGATCTGGCCAATGGCGTCGGCGTTGGCAATGCGCCCAAACCCGTTGAATGTGACGCTCGTGCCTTCGGTCGAGCCGTCAGCGGATTGCACGGCCACCACCGAGACTCGTCCCCCACTGTCACCAGACGCGCGTCCTATGACGATCATGGGGGAGCTGGTCGTGGACGGCGCATCGGCGCAATGTCCCACCGGTGAATTCACACTCACGATCCAGGCGCCGCTGGCGCCCGAGAGAGAACAGTCATCGCTCAGCACCGCAGGGTCGTTGAGCGACACCAGCCAGAGCGACATGCTCTGGTTGCGCCGCACAGCTTCGCCGCGCGCCAGTTGGAGCCCGTTTTGCAGTGAATCGGCGACGTTGCGGATGCGGGTGTTCTCCAGCCATGTGCCGATGCTCGGCATGGCGGCGAAGAGGATCAGCGCCAGCACCGCGATGGTGACGACCAGTTCGACCAGTGTGAAGCCGCGTTGACGCATGGTGACCGGCATGGTTCGATCAGCAGGCGCTGGTGCTGGTAAGCCAGCACGGTTGCGTCACGGTGCTGCCCTTGAATTGGGTGGTGGCGCGGTCGCCGTTCTGGTTGATGGTGTATGTGTGGCCGACCGCCCGCCCGGCACTTCCCGTGGCAGTGATGACGTAGTTCTGCTGGCTGGCGGACGTCGAGCAGGTGTAGCCAAAGTACTTGGCACCGGAAGGCGTGAATGCGGCCGCCGCGTTGGCGGCGCAATTGGTTCCCGAGGGCCCGTAATTCCGGTTGTCCTGGTAGTACTGCTCCATCGTCGCCCGATAGGCGGAAAGCGTATTGAACGCCTCAGGCAGTTGCCCGCGTCGAACGTAGTCGTTGTAGCTTGGAAGCGCGATGGCCGCGAGGATGCCGATAACGGCCACGACGACCATGACCTCGATGAGGGTGAAGCCCTGCAAACTGCGGCGTTGGCGGGCAGCCGTTTTCGTGTCGAATCTCTGTCTGTTCATGGAGGCGTCTCTTGGCTGCTGCAGCGATAGCCGCGGGCGGCAGGCAATGGTTATTTGCGATTGTTATAGAGTGTCTATAACTGTTTCTGAATGCAAATCCACTCATCCGCCGCGCGCTGCCACTCATCGGCGATAGTCGGTTGGCATGATTCGGGCAATGAATCGCTTTGACGCGTCCCTGTCGGCGCCTCCTTCGTCCGCACATTCACGAGCTGCGGAACTGGTCTGTGCTGGCCTCGTGGCCTGGCCCTTTCTTTCCCCGCTGGTGGGCGGTCCCTCGATCAACGTCTGGCAGCAGTTGATGTCATGGGGCTGTGTTGCAGGGCTGCTCGCGATGGCACCGTCCGCCTTTCCCTTGAGGGGCCTGCGCGCCGGGCTGGCGGTGATGGCGGTTTTCGTCATGCTGTCAGCCGCCTTGGATCGCGGAACCACGCTCTTGCTGCCGACCTTGGGCGCGTTGGCAGGGATCGCGACGGCCGCTTGCCTCGGTGCAGGCGTGGCGCAGCACCGCGGATCTCTGGTTCGCACGTTGGCCGCCGGCCTGCTCGTCGCAGGTCTTCTCAGTGCCCTTCTGGGCTTGCTCCAGTACTACGGCCTCGCGGAATTTTTGGGTTCGTTGACTTCGTCGCCCACTTCTGGCCGCGGCTGGGGCAACCTCCGCCAGCCCAACCAGTTCGCCACCCTGATCAGCCTGGCGCTGGTCGCGGCGCTGTGGTGGCATGCCACATCGCGGTTCCCGCGCACCCGCTGGCGGTTCGTTCCCTTCAGCGTGCTCCTAGTAGCGGCCCTTGTGGCGTCGGGATCACGCACCGGCTTTCTGCAGTTGCTGCTGATCGCCATCGGTGCCGCCGCCATGGCGTGGCGGGAACGCCGCCGGGCGCCGCGGCATGCAGGCTCGGCGGACTTCCGCCTACCCGCCCCCGCGCTCCTGCTCGCCGCCATTCCGCTGTACGTCGCCCTGCACTGGCTGCTGCCGTACCTGGCCAGCGGTGGCGACGTCGGCCACGCGGTCGCTTCCGGCACCGGCATGCTCCACCGCCTGCAACCCACCGTCGTCACCACCGACAGCCGCATCGTCCTCTGGCAAAACGTGTCGTCTCTGATCGCCCAGCGCCCCTTCACCGGCTGGGGCTGGGGCGAACTCAGCTTCGCCCACTTCGCCACGCTGTACAACGGCCCGCGTTTCCCCGTCATCCTCGACAACGCCCACAACCTCCCGCTGCACCTCGCGGTCGAGCTGGGCATCCCGGCGGCGCTGTTGATCTGTGGCGGTTTCCTCTGGATGGTGACGGCCGCGAAGCCGTGGCGCGAGCGCGACCCCCTGCGGCTGATGGCATGGGGCCTGCTCGGCGTCATCCTGTTGCACAGCCTGCTCGAGTACCCCCTGTGGTACGGCCCGTTCCAGCTGGTGTTCGGCCTGTGCCTCGGCATCCTGTGGCCAGCATCGCCCACGCGCCCGCAAGCGAACGGCAGAAAAATCGCCGCCTTCGCCGCCGCAGCCTGGATCGCCGTCATCGGCTACGCCGCCTGGGACTACACCCGCATCAGCCAGATCTACCTGCCGCGCGAGGCGCGCCTGCCGGCCTACCGCGACGACACGCTCGCCAAGCTCCAGGGCTCCTGGCTGTTCTCACGGCAGGTGGATTTCGCCGAGCTGACGCTCACCGCCGTCACCCCCGCGAATGCCGCGCAGATGCACGCCCTGGCCGCGCGCGTCGTGCATTTCTCGCCCGAGCCGCGGGTCATCGTCAAGCTGATCGAAAGTGCCGAGTTGGTGGGCCGCGATGCCGAGGCCCACATGTGGGCACAACGCTTCCGTGCGGCGTTTCCCAACGAATTCGCCCGCTGGCTGGAAGACCGCCCAGACGATGCGCCCGAGCTGTAGCAGCTCGATTCAGCCCGCCGTCGCGACGTAGCTCCCCGACTTCCCGCCGTGCTTCTCCAGCACATGCACGTCGGTGATCCGCATCCCGCGGTCGACGGCCTTGCACATGTCGTAGATGGTGAGCAGCGCGACCTGCACGGCGGTCAGGGCTTCCATCTCGACGCCGGTCGGCCCGACGGTCTCGACGGTCGCGGTACAGGCCACCTGCGGTGCCTCGCCGCCCTCAGCGAGTGCGAAGGCCACGGCCACGCGGGTCAGGGCGAGCGGGTGGCACAGCGGGATGAGGTCGCTGGTCTTTTTTGCCGCCTGGATGCCGGCGATGCGCGCGATGCCCAGCACGTCGCCCTTCTTGGCGGTGCCCGATTCGATCAGCGCGAGCGTCGCGGGCTGCATCTCGATGCGGCCGGTGGCCACGGCCACGCGGTGGGTGGCGGGCTTGGCCGCCACGTCGACCATGTGGGCCTGGCCTTGGGCATCGAAGTGGGTGAGGGTGCTCATCGGTGAACGTTCGTTTTGAAGATGCATCATACGAGCCCGAGCCACAGACGAGGAATGCCGCGCTTGACTCCCTCTTCCCCCAAGAAAACACGCCCGACGCCCCTCCGGCATGCGGTGTGCGCTACTTTTTTGATAGCTTCCCAGATGCTGCTGCCGGCCCCCGCGCTGGCGCAGGTGCAGCAGATCCTGCCGGGCCTCGGTGACGGCGGCGAGATGACGGCGAGCGCCGAGCGCCAGCTGGGCGACCAGATCGTGCGCGAGCTGTACCGCGACACCGACTACATCGACGACCCGGTGATCGCCGCCTACGTGCAGGACATCTGGCAGCGCCTGCTCGCCGCCGCACGCGCGCGCGGCGAGCTCACGCCCGAGCTTGACGAGCGTTTCGCCTGGACCATCCTGCTGGGGCGCGACCGCAACATCAACGCCTTCGCGCTGCCCGGCGGCTACCTCGGGCTGAACCTGGGGTTGCTGGCCGCGGTCGGCAGCCGCGACGAGCTGGCGACGGTGCTGGGGCACGAGCTGTCGCACGTCACGCAGCGTCACATCTCGCGCATCATGAACAAGCAGGGCAAGCAGATGCCCTTGATGATCGCGGGCCTGATCCTCGGGATGATCGCGGCCAGCAAGAGCCGCAATTCCGACGCTGGCCAGGCGGTGATCATGGGCAGCCAGGCGTTGTTCATGCAGAACCAGCTGAGTTTTTCGCGCGACATGGAGCGCGAGGCCGACCGCATCGGCTTCGGCGTGATGACGCAGGCGGGCTTTGCGCCGCAGGGCGCCGCGGCGATGTTCGAGAAGCTGCAGTACGCCTCGCGCCTGAACGACAACGGTTCGTACCCCTACCTGCGCAGCCACCCGCTGACGACCGAGCGCATCTCGGACATGCAGGGCCGCTTCCAGTTCCGGGCCGACGCCGCACCGCCGGTGGTGCCGCTGGTGATGGACCACGCCATGGTCGCTTCGCGCGCCCGCGTGCTCACGCGCCCGGGCGTCGACGTGCTGCGGCTGTGGGTCAACGCGGCGTCGAGCGGCGAGTTCGCGGGCAGTTCACCGGCGCAGCAGGCGGGCACGCTCTACGCGGCGGCGATGGCAGCCAAGGAGCTGCGCGATTTCAAGGCGGCGCGGGCACTGGCCGAGCGGCTCGTGGCCCGCACGGCCGACGATTCGGCGGCGAGCAAGCAGGCGCGCTGGCTGCAGGCCGAGATCGAACTTGCGGCCGGCGGCGCGCCTCGCGCGGCGGCGTTGCTCGATGCCAAGTCGAAGGAGCGGCCCGAGATGATCCTCGCCGCCGAAGCCGCGATCGCCCAGCGCCAGCCCGCGCCGATGGTGCCCGTGCTGCGCGACTGGGTGGCGGTTCATCCGCGCGACGCCACGGTCTGGCGCACGCTGGCCAACCTGTACGGTGCGCAGAACGACACGCTGCGCGCGGTCCGTGCCGATGCCGAGGCCAACGTGGCGATCCTCGACTACCCGGCGGCGCGCGACCGCTTCAAGGCGGCGCAGGAGCTGATCCGCAAGTCGGGCGGGCCCATCGACCACTACGAGGCGTCGATCGTCGACACACGCGCGCGCGCCGTCGACGTGCTGGTCAAGCAGCAGGCCGAGGAGCCGCCGCTGAAGTGATGATGAAGGGGAAGAGGGCGGTGCCGCCGGCGCTCAGCGCCGTGACGACAGCAGCCCGCCCAGCGCGCTCTCGATGAGCAGCCCGAGCAGCGAGTAGATCAGCGAGCCCACCAGCGCGGCGAAGAAGCCGCTGACGTGGAAGCCGCCGAGCAGGCCCGAGGCGGCCCAGAACAGCAGGGCGTTGATCACGAACAGGAACAGCCCGAGCGTGACGATGGTGACCGGCAACGTGAGGATCACCAGCACCGGCCGCACGACCATGTTGAGCAGGCCGATCACGGCCGCCGCGAGCAGCGCCGAACCGAAACTCTGGACCTGGACGCCGCTGTAGAGGTAGGCGACCGCGAGCAGCGCGACGGCGCTGAGCAGCCATTTGAGGAGGATGCGCATGCGCCGCAGGATACCCCACGGGCCCGCGCAAAAGAACAAGCCCCGCTGCGTTGCCGCAGCGGGGCTTGTGTCGGTTCGGGAGGGCGTGTGGCCCTGGGCTTACTCGGCCAGCTCGTTCGCCAGCACCAGCAGTGCACCCATGCCCATCACGGCGCCGGGAAAGGCCCAGCCCGATTGCTTGGGCGGGGTCTGGTCGGGCGCGACCGGTTCCAGGTCGACGCCGACCTTCGGGCGGCGCGCATCAACCACGTGGGTGGCTGCGTGCTCGCGCTTGAGTTGCTGCGTGAGGTCGGTCAGCGGGCCCTTGGCCAGCACCGCCGTCACCTGGCCGCCGTTGCGCTCGAGCAGCGGCAGCATCTGCGCCTGCACCTTGCTGAACCACTTGGCGCGCCAGTTTTCGCGCGCGCTGTGGCTCACCCACTTGCTGATCCGGTGTGTCATGCGCGGCGCGCAGGCCACGAGCACCCAATGGCGCGCCACGACGTTGTCTGCATCCGGCGCCAGTTCGGCGAACTGCTCGCTGGCATAGACGGCGTCGTCGACGTAAAGAATGATCTTTTCCATGAGTGCTCTCCTTTGATAGTTAGAGTGACAGAGACCGGATTGATGCAAGAAGTTTCAGTGCGGGGCGTTGATCGACCGATGAACGCTCAGTGGGCCGGGGTGGCGGGGGCCGGCTTGCGCGAGGCCACCCACTTGCCGATCGCCAGCACCAACAGCGCACCGAAGACGCCAGCGGCGTACTTGATGGTGTCGGTCTGCGGCACCTTCGGCACCCAGGTCCAGTTGGTCGGGTTCGCCAGGGCGGGGTCGGACACAGCCATCGTGCCGGCGATCCAGCCCAGCAGCATGCCGCCCAGCGTGATGATCATCGGGAAGCGGTCCATCAGCTTGATGACCAGTTGGCTGCCCCAGACGATGATCGGGATGCTCACGAGCAGACCGAAGATCACCAGCGGCATCTGGTGGCCGTCGCCCGCGCCTTGTGCGGCACCGGCGATGGCGATCACGTTATCCACGCTCATCACCAGGTCGGCAATGATCACGGTCTTCACGGCACCCCAGAGCTTGTCGCTGCCGGTGATGTTGCCGTGCGCGTCGTCATGGTCGGGGGCCAGCAGTTTCACGCCGATCCACAGCAGCAGGATCGCGCCCACCAGCTTCAGGAACGGAATCGCGAGCAGCGTGAGCGCGAAGAAGATCAGGATCACGCGCAGGATGATGGCGCCGGCGGTACCCCACAGGATGCCCTGGGTGCGTTGCGCGGGCGGCAGCTTGCGGCATGCCAGCGCGATGACGACAGCGTTGTCGCCGCCCAGAAGAATGTCGATCATGATGATCTGACCGACCGCGACCCAGAATTCCGGGGTCATGAACTGTTCCATAGATTCCTCATTGTCTTGGCAGCGCGCCCGCAGCTCCCTGGAGGGGACCACGACGGGCAGCGGCATGCCGATGCGTTTCGATTCACCCTGCGCGGGTGCGGTCGAGAGCGGGGGTGCGAAGGCCGGGTGACACCGGGGACTTGCGAACGCTTCGACCAAACCTGCGCAGGTTCAAATCGAAGGTCTCGCTCGACAACAGCAGGCGCGCCGACAGGCGTCGGCGCGTGTGTCGCCCGCCAGGCCGGAAGTGTTGTGCTTCGTATTGACGACCTGACGATTCACGCTGCCCGGGGACAGCGATCGGGAGCTACTCCCCTTCGTGGGCGGGATTAGAGCATTGAAGACCGCGCCGAGGCAACCAAAAGTTTTCTTTACATTTGAGGGCGATCCTTCCGCAGGCCGCATGCGCTGGGCGATGCGTGCTCTATTTTTGGTAGCGTCTATGGCCCTAGGAAGGGGCGGGACATTGCGGGACTATGATCGCCGCTCGCTGTTTTTTCACTCTTCATGGCCGCCATCCACATCACCGACATCGAGGCCGCCATCAACCACTGGCGCGAGAAGTCTCCCTCGCCCGACGGCATCACGCTGGCGCCCGAACTGCGCGCGCTGGCCGAGGTCTACGCGCTCATGGTCTTCCACCACGAAGACGAGGTCGACGAGGTCGGCTTTCCTCCCAAGGCCTGGGCTGCCTGGCTCGACTGGTACCACAGCACGCCCGACACGCCCTGCATCGCGATCTGCTCGACGAGCCAGGGCGACGATGAATGCAAGGGCTGCGGGCGCAGCTTCGACGAGGTGCAGTACTGGCCGGCCATGACGCCGGTCGAGAAGCGCGTCACCTGGCGCCGCATCACCATGGAAGACTCGGCGTGGCGCTTCAACCGTTATGCCGAGCGCGCGCGCGAAGCCGAGCCCACCGCCGCCGAGCCCGAGTTCGACCCCGACGACGACAAGCACTGGGCGCCCTGACCATGCGACGCCTCGCGCAAGCCCCCAACCTCGCGATCGCGACCGTGTGGGCGCACGCGTTGCGCGAAGAGGGTGTGGCCGCGACGGTGCAGCGCGAATTCCTTGGCGCGGTCATGGGCCAGCTGCCGCCCGACCAGTGCCTGCCCGAGATCTGGATCGACGACGAATCGCAGTACGAGCTCGCGAAGCGCCTGCTGCACGAACTGCAGAACCGCCCGCAGCGCAGCTGGCTGTGCGTGTGCGGCGAGCAGGTCGAAGGCGGTTTCGAGCAGTGCTGGCAGTGCGGCGAGATGATGCCCGCTGCCTAGCGGCGCGGGACTACTTCCAGCGCAGCAGTTCGACGTCGATGCTGTTCACGCCGTCGCCGAGCGTCAGCGTGCTTTCCTGGATCGTCGCCTGCAGCTGCATGCTGCGCTGCGCCAGCTTGGCGAGCGCCTGCGAGGCCTCGGTCGGCACGCGGTAGACCTTCAGGTTCTGCGGCCGCGCGAGCTTGTTCTCGATGCCGCGCCACCAGATTTCGGCTGCGTGGTTGAAGCAATAGACGATCACCTCGTCCGCCTTGCCGCAGGCCTTGATGACGGGCTTGTCCTCGGGCTGGCCGACCTCGATCCAGATCTTGGTCTGGCCCGTGAAGTCGCGCAGCCACACGTCGGGTTCCTCGACGTTCGACAGCCCCGCGCCGAAGGCCAGCGTGCCGTCGCCGTTGCAGATGTCCTGCAGCTGGTGCGCGTTGAGCGCCAGCGCCACCAGCCGGATCATCATCCGCTCGTCGGTCTCGCTGGGGTGGCGCGCCAGGGTCAGCGCATGGTCGGCGTAGTAGCCGTGGTCGATGTCGGCCACCGCGAGGGTGGCCTTGAAGATGGTGGATTTGAGAGCCATGGGTGCGCGAGTGTAGGCCCGACGCCCTCCCGCGCACCCCCGCGCCTCAGAACGCCAGCGACGCCTGCATGTACAGCGTGCGCGGCTGGCCCACGTACTTGCCGCCGTTGTTGTCGACCGAGCGGTTGTAGTAGCGGCGGTCGAACAGGTTCTTCACGCCCACGGCCAGCTTCAGGTGGCTCAGCGAGGGGCCGAAGTCGTAGGCGGCGCGCAGGTTCATCGTGGCGTAGCCGGGGATGTCGCCGAGCCGGCCGGTCGAGTCCTCCAGCGTGATGTACCTCGCGCCGTCGTCGGGCGCGCCCGGCGAGCGCTGCTTCGACTGCGCGTACACGTCGGCGTTGACCGTCCACGGCCCGCGCTCGTAGCGCGCGCCCAGCGTGGCCACCTGGCGCGAGTAGAACGGCAGGTCGCGGCCGGCGAAGGCGCCGGCTTTCGAGGTCGCCTGCGTGTACGTGTAGGTGCCCGACACCGACAGCCCCTTGAGCGCGTCGCTCAGGCTGCCCAGGTCGTAGCGCAGCGCCGACTCCAGCCCGCGGTGGCGCGTGGCGCCCAGGTCGGTCCATTGGCTGACCTCGCCGGTGATGGAGCGCGCCAGCTGCAGTTCCTTGTCGAAGTTGATGTTGAACAGCGTCAGCTCGCCGCTCCAGGCCTCGCCCTTGTAGTGCGTGCCGATCTCGTAGGTCTTGGCCTTCTCGGGATGCAGGCCGCTGGTCGACTGCGCGAGCTGCGCGTACTGCTGCGGCCCGAACGACACGCCGGCATTGGCGAACACCGACCAGCGCTCGCTCATGCGGTAGAGCACCGACAGCGTGGGCAGCACCTCGTTGGAGTCGATCTTCGGATAGATCGCGCTGGTGATCCGGCCGCTCGCCATGTTGAAGACATCGTTGTGCGAGCGGATCGATTCGTAGCGCACGCCGGGCGTGACCGTCCAGTTGCCGAAGTCGATGCGGTCGTCGATGTAGAACGCGTGCGCCGTCGTGCCGCCCTTGCTGAACTGGTACGTGGGCTGGGCCAGCGAGTAGGCATCGAAGCCCGGGCGCGGCCGGTAGTAGCTGCTGCGCGTGGCCACCTCGGAGGCCTCTTCCTTGAGGTAGCGCGCGCCGACGCTGATCTCTTGCACCACGCTGCCGGAATCGATGAGGCGCGAGTAGCGCGGCTCGAAGGCGTAGGTCTTGTAGTTGCGCGGGGCGGCGGTGAGGCGGCGTTGGCCGGCGCTGTTGCCCGAGCCTTCCTGCTCGAGGTGGCTGCCGCGGAACGAGTCCGTGTAGTAGGTCAGCATCTCGAACTTGTTCACGCCGTCGTTGTGCGTGTACTTGACCGAGCCGTCGGTGCGGCTGCCGCTGAACTCGTCGAACGGGCGGTCCGACTGGAAGGGGTTGGCCGCGAACTGCGCGGTGGTCAGCCCGCCCGGCATGCTGGCGCTGCCTTCGAAGCGGTGCAGCGTCACGGCGATGTCGTCGGTCTTCGAGAGGCGGTAGGCGCCCTTGAGCATCAGGTCGTCGATGCGCGTCTTGTCGTTGCTCTGGCGAAAGCCGTTGCCGTGCGTGCCCGAATACAGCAGCGCCAGGCCCAGGCCGTTCTCGTTGGTGCCGCCGATGAACAGGGTGGGCGTCGTCTTGGTGCCGCCGCCGTGGCTGGCGCTTTCGACGCCCACGCCCACTTCACCCGCGAACTGCTTCGGAATCGAGCGCGTCACGAAGTTGATGATGCCGCCCACGTTCTGGGGGCCGTAGCGCACCGAGCCCGCGCCGCGCACCACGTCGACCGCCTCGAGGCTGCCCAGCGCCACCGGCGCCAGCGACAGCTGCGGCTGGCCGTAGGGCGCATAGGCCACGGGCACGCCGTCGATCAGCACGGTGGAGCGGAACGACAGCCGCGAGGTCAGGCCGCGCACCCCCACGTTGAGCGAGATGTCGCTGCCGCCCGTGCCGCTGCTTTCCTGCACCTGCACGCCGGGCACCTGGCGCAGCACGTCGCGCACGCTGGCGGCGCCGCTTTCCTGGATCTGCTTGCGTTCGACGATGCTGCGCGCGCCGGCGTGCTCGAGCACCTTGGTCTCGCTGGGTGAGCCGAGCCAGTCGCCGGTGACGGTGATGGCCTCGAGCGACTTCGATGGATCGGCCCCGGGCTCGGCGTCGGCCGCCCAGCTCTGGAAGCTGATGGGAAAGAGCGCCATCACGATGGCGGTGGTTTTTGTTTTCTTGAACATGGTTTTTTTCCTCCTCTGGTTGTCGAAAGCGTTGTTGTCTGTTGGTTTGCTTGAATGGGTGTGCCGCGGGTGCTCAGGGCGTGGTGCAGACGCCGCGCAGGCCGAGGCCCGCGAGCGCCAGGCCCCGCAGTGCGGTGATCGTCGTGAAGGGGGCGCAGTGGCCGAACGCGGCCAGCGGACCGGGCGCGAGGCCGGTCCATCGGTGGAGCGTGAGCCAGTGGTGTCTCAGCAGGGCGCGCAGCATGAACAACGGGGACGTCGAAGCGTCCCGTCAGGGTTGTCGGCTGGCATGCGCCCCGGAGGGGCACGTTGGCTGAAAGGGATCGAGCAGCGAGCGAAGCGCACCGGCCGTGGGCAACACGGGCCGGCGGATCGTCGCGGGGGGAGCCTAAATTCTACGAGCGAGTTCGGCGGCCTTGCCGGTGTAGCTGGCCGGCGTCATGGCCAGAAGGCGGGCTTTTTCCTCTTCCGGAATCTCCAGCGAGCGGATCAGCCCGTGCAGCGCCTCGGCCGTCACGGTCTTGCCGCGCGTGACTTCCTTGAGCTGCTCGTAGGCACCCTGCACGCCGAAGCGGCGCATCACGGTCTGGATCGGCTCGGCCAGCACTTCCCACGAGGCGTCGAGGTCATCGGCCAGCGCTTCTTCGTTGAGCTCGAGCTTGCCCAGGCCCGTGGCCAGGCTTGCGTAGGCCAGCGTGGCGTAGCCAAAGGCCACGCCGATGTTGCGCAGCACCGTGCTGTCGGTCAGGTCGCGCTGCCAGCGGCTGATGGGCAGCTTCTCGCTCAGGTGGCGCAGCACCGCGTTGGCCAGGCCCAGGTTGCCTTCGGCGTTCTCGAAGTCGATCGGGTTGACCTTGTGCGGCATGGTCGACGAGCCGATCTCGCCCTTCTTCAGGCGCTGCTTGAAGTAGCCCAGGCTCACGTAGCCCCAGATGTCGCGCGAGAAGTCGACCAGGATGGTGTTGACGCGCGCCACGGCGTCGAACAGCTCGGCCATGTAGTCGTGCGGCTCGATCTGGATGCTGTACGGCTGGAAGTTCAGGCCCAGGCCCAGCGGCGCGGGCGTCTCGACGACCTTGCGGCTGAAGGCTTCCCAGTCGAACTCGGGCCAGGCGGCCAGGTGCGCGTTGTAGTTGCCGACGGCGCCGTTCATCTTGCCGAGCAGCTGCACGGCGGCGATTTGCGCGCGGGCCTTGGTCAGGCGCACCGCCACGTTGGCGATTTCCTTGCCGACGGTGGTCGGGCTGGCGGTCTGGCCGTGCGTGCGCGAGAGCATCGACACGTCGGCGAACTGGTGCGCCATTTCGCGCAGCTTGGCGATCAGGCCGTCGATGGCCGGCAGCACCACGGTGTCGCGCGCGGCCTGGATCTGCAGGGCGTGGCTGGTGTTGTTGATGTCTTCGCTGGTGCAGGCGAAGTGCACGAACTCGGCGGCGGCCAGCAGCTCCGGGCGGGCTTCGAACTTCGACTTGATCCAGTATTCGACGGCCTTCACGTCGTGGTTGGTGGTCTTCTCGATGTCCTTGATGGCCAGCGCATCGGCCTCGGAAAAGTGCGACACCAGCCCCATCAGGTACTTGCGCGCGCCGCCCGTGAGGGGCTTGAACTCGGCAAAGCCGCAGTCGGACAGCGCAATGAACCACGCCACCTCCACCTGCACGCGACGGTGCATGTAGCCCTGTTCGCTCATCAGCGGGCGCAAGGCCGCGAGTTTGGCCGCATAGCGGCCGTCAAGGGGGGAGAGGGCGGAGACGGTGGAAAAGCTCATGCCCGAATTTTAGGCGGCCGCCGGGGGGCCGCGGCGCGGGGGAATTGGGGCGGCGTCTTTTTCCGTTCACCTAAAATGCCTGCGAACAAACGTTAACAAACGATATGGGGAGAGAGCCTTCATGAAACTGATCGGATCCGCCGCCAGTCCTTATGTGCGCAAGGTGCGCGTGGTGCTGGCCGAAAAGCGGCTCGACTACCAGTTCGTGATCGAAGACGTCTGGTCCGCCGACACCACGATCGCCCATTCGAACCCGCTGGGCAAGGTGCCGTGCCTGATCATGGAAGGCGGCGAGGCGATGTTCGACTCGCGCGTCATCGTCGAATACATCGACACCCTGTCGCCCGTGGGCAAGCTTATTCCGCAGCAAAGCCGCGAGCGCGCCGAGGTCAAGACCTGGGAAGCGCTGGCCGACGGCGTCATGGACGCCGGCGTGCTCTGGCGCCTCGAAGCCACCTGGACCGGCCGCGCCGACGGCGAGCGCAGCACCGCCTGGATCGAGCGCCAGCGCGTCAAGGTCGAAGCCGGCGTGTCCGCCATGGCCAAGGGCCTGGGCGACAAGCCGTTCTGCAGCGGCATCCACCTGAGCCTGTCGGACATCGCGGTCGGCTGCGCACTGGGCTGGCTGGGGCTGCGTTTTCCCGAGATCGACTGGCGCGGCGAGCACGCCAACCTGGCCCGGCTGTACGACAAGCTCATGCTGCGGCCGAGCTTCATCGACACCCAGCCCTGAAACGACAAAGCGCCCCTTGGGGCGCTTTTTCTTTGGGGCCGTTCAGGCCGCGACGTGCAGGAAGGTCGGCGGGGCGCTGCGTCATCGCGGGCCCCGCTTCCGGCGGGAAGACAAAAATGCTGCGAGGCGCCCCGACACGAAGGAGGGAGGGAGGGAGGAGGAGAAGAATCGCCTCGGGATTTCAACCGGACGGCAGGCGCCCGGAAGACCTCGCAACATGAAAACCTGTGGGCCTTGGCGGCCCATGCTCAAGTATGAGCGCGGCTCCGGTGCCCGGTTCCCGGTCGAGTGGTAAACGTTTGTGACTCAAAGTTCACATTGCAGGGGCCGCGTCGCGCATCGCCGCAGCCCGGTGCATTCTTCAATCGCCCGCCTTGTCCTGATTCGGCCCGAGCTGTTTCTCGATGACGTTCACAAAGCCGGTTTCGTCCGGTGCCGTCATGCTCGACCAGGCCTGCACCACCTTGCCGTCGCGCCCGATCAGGTACTTGTAGAAGTTCCACTTCGGCGTGGTGCCCGAGGCCTGCGCGAGCTGCTTGAACAGCGGGTTGGCGTCGGTGCCGCGCACCGACGACTTGGCGAACATCGGGAATTTCACGCCGAAGGTGCTTTCGCAGAAGTCGGCGATCTCCTTGTTGGAGCCCGATTCCTGGGAGAAGTCGTTCGAGGGGAAGCCCAGCACCACGAGGCCGCGGGCGCGGTACTTCATGTCCAGCGCCTCCAGCCCCTTGTACTGCGGGGTGAAGCCGCAAAAACTGGCCGTATTGACCACCAGGACCACTTTTCCGGAGTACTGGCAAAGGTTCTGGGGCTTTTCATCCTGCAGCCGCGGGAAGCTGTGCTGCAGGATCGCCGGGCATCCCGCTGCAGCCCCCACCACGGGCGCGGGGGGGGCGGTCTGGGCACCCGCCGGGAGGGCGGCCACAAGGCCCGCCCCGAGTGAAAAGGCCGTGGCGCAACGTCGCAGCATCGACGATCGGGCGGGGGTTCGCATGACGGGCTCCTGGATCGAAAAGGGGGTGTGCATCTATGGCGCAAGTGCGCGCGTAAGCACATCATCGCGCGTCTGTCATGGGCGCGCCAAACGGGCCGATTAAAATCGGCGGCCATTGAAAGACTTTGATGCTCTACCCGGAACTCTTCAGACAACTCGAATCCGTCCGCTGGGACATGGACAAGGACATCCCCTGGCAGTCGTTCGACGCTTCCTTGCTGACTGAAGAGCAGGCGCAGACCATCAAGATGAATGCCATCACCGAGTGGTCGGCGTTGCCGGCCACCGAGATGTTCCTGCGCGACAACCGGCACGATAGCGATTTTTCGGCGTTCATGTCGATCTGGTTCTTCGAAGAGCAGAAGCACTCGCTGGTGCTCATGGAGTACCTGAAGCGCTTCAGCCCGCAGCACGCGCCCACCGAACAGGAGCTGCACGAGGTGCGCTTCGACTTCGACCCGGCGCCCCCGCTCGAAACCCTCATGCTGCACTTCTGCGGCGAGATCCGCCTGAACCACTGGTACCGCCGCGCCGCCCAGTGGCACACCGAGCCGGTCATCAAGCACATCTACACCACGCTGAGCCAGGACGAAGCCCGCCACGGCGGCGCCTACCTGCGCTACATGAAGCGCGCCATGGAAAAGTTCGGCGACGAAGCCCGTGCCGCCTTCACCAAGGTGGGCGTGCTGATGGCCAGCGCGCGCCGCACCGCCCAGGCGCTGCACCCGACCAACCTGCACGTGAACAAGGCGCTGTTCCCGAACGACACCATCCAGAGCCGCATGCCCGATCCCGACTGGCTCGAGCACTGGCTGGACAAGCAGATCAAGTTCGACGCCGGCTGGGAAACCAAGGTCGGCGAGCGCATCCTGCACAACCTGAGCCTGTTGATGAACCGCAGCTTCAAGACCGTGCAGGAGCTGAACCGCTACCGCAAGGAAGTCTCGGCCACGTTGGGCCCCAAGCCCGAATACCAGGGCGCCTGAGCCGCTCCCAAGATCTAAAAAATCGCCCCGCATGCCGGGGCGATTTTTTTGGGCGCGAGCTGTCACAACGCGGCGGTGTCAAACGTCTAATCGGGCATGGACGACCCGACCCTCACCTTCGACAGCCACCGCCGCCGCCTCCAGGGCATCGCCTACCGCATGCTCGGCTCCGTCGCCGAGGCCGAAGAGGTGGTGCAGGACGCCTGGCTGCGCTGGCACGAGGCCGACAAGGCCAGTTTCGGCAGCGCCGAAGCCTGGCTCGTGACCGTCGTCACGCGCCTGTCGATCGACCGGCTGCGCAGCGCCAAGGTCCAGCGCGAGCACTACATCGGCCCCTGGATGCCCGAGCCCACGCTCACCGGGTCGCCCGACACGCCCGAAGAAGTGCTCGAGCGCGCCGACAACATCTCCGTCGCCTTCCTCGCCGTGCTCGAACGCCTCGCGCCCGAGGCGCGTGCCGCCTTTCTCATGCGCGAGGTGTTCGACGCCGACTACGACGAGATCGCCCAGACCCTCGGCAAGAGCGAAGCCGCCTGCCGCCAGCTGGTGCACCGCGCCAAGGTCCAGGTGCAGGAGGCACGCCCACGTTTCCAGGTGTCGCGCGACACCCACCAGCGGCTGCTGCGCGCGTTTGCCGACGCCGCCGCGCGCGGCAGCATGCAGGACCTGAAGCTGCTGATGGCCGAAGACGTGGAACTCATCGGCGACGGCGGCGGCAAGGTGCAGACCTTCAGCAAGATTCTGCGCGGCAACCAGCGGCTGGCGCAGCTGTACTACTCGCTGTGGCGCCGCATGGGGGCCGGCGTGCACATGGAGCTGGTCGAGCTCAACGGTGAGCCCGGGATGCTGCGCTTTCTGGACGGCGAGCTCGAATCGGCCCAGACCTTCGAGATCGAGGGTGAGCGCATCGTGCGCATCCGCGCCCAGCGCAACCCCGACAAGCTGGCGCGCATCGCGCAGCTGTTCGCGGCCAAACGGAGCGACTGAAGAAAAAAATCGCGCAGGCTGTCACAGGGCCGATGGCTGGCGCGTCTTCAAGGTGTAGCAAGCAGATTTCGCTTCTCTTCCTTCAACCACCCTGGAGTACATCTCATGAGCCAAGCCCCCGCCCTCCGTCTCGCCTGGACCAAGTTCGCCCCGAAGTCCTTCCAGGCCATGATCGCCGTCAACGGCAGCTTCGAGTCGAGCACGCTCGGCAAGGTGCTGATCGACCTCGTCTTTGCCCGGGTCTCGCAGATCAACGGCTGCGCCTACTGTCTCGACATGCACGTGCGCGACCTGCGCGTGCAGGGCGAAGACTGGCAGCGCATCAACAGCCTCGCCACCTGGCGCGAGGTGAGCCTCTTCAACGAACGCGAGCGTGCGGCGCTCGACTGGGCCGAAACGCTCACGCGCCTGGCCGACCACCACGCCGATCGCGATGCCGAGTACGAAGCACTGAAGGCCGTGTTCAGCGACCAGGAAATCGTCGAGCTCTCGCTCGCGGTGGCGCAGATCAACGCCTGGAACCGGCTCGGCGTGGGCCTGCGTTCGCAGGTCGTGGCCAAGGCGATGCCCTGAGCCTCAGCGCCTCTCCACCACCATCGGCGCGATGCGCAGGCTGTCGCGCAGCTGCGTGACGGCTTCGCCCGCCGCATTGCGCGACGGGAACGGGCCGGCCTGCAGGCGGTGCGTGCCGGCTTCGCTGAACACGCGCAGCTGCGGCGCCAGCGTGGGCAGGCCGCGTGCGGCCTGGTTTCTCAGGCTCTCGGCGCCGTCGCGTTCGCGGAACGCGCCGAGTTGCACCCAGAAGCCGGCTGCAGTGGACGAAGGCGTCGACGGTACTGCGGGCGCCGCGATCGGGGCCAGCGGCGCGAGGTCCGTCACCACCATCGCTTCGCGCGGGCCGGCCGGTGCCTCGGGCGCTGATGGCGGTGCCGCGGCCATCACCGGCCTCTGCGGTGTCACGGGCATCGTCGCGGCAGGTGCCGCCGCAGCCGTCATCGCAACCGGCGCGACCCAGGCCGACGGCACGGCCACCGGTGCCGCCGCCACCCGGATGGGCGCAGGTGCAGGCGCTGGCGCCGCGGCATAGGCCGTGCCCGCATCGCGCCGCCAGGCGCCGGTGCGGATGTCTTCGTTGGTGATGCGCTCGATCTCCACCGGCGCCACGCCGCGCAGCAGATCGAGCTTCAGCGCCGCCGTGTAGCTCAGGTCGATCACGCGGCCGTCCACGAAGGGGCCGCGGTCGTTCACGCGCACGATCACTTCGCGCCCGTTGGCCGGGTTGCGCACGCGCACGTAGCTCGGCAGCGGCAGCGTCTTGTGCGCGGCCGTCATGGCGTACATGTCGTAGGGCTCGCCGCTGGCGGTCGAGGCCGCATGGAACTTGCGGCCGTACCACGAGGCGATGCCCGATTCACGGAACGGCCGGTCGTCGGTGATCGGTTGGTAGCCGCGGCCCAGCACCGTGTAGGGCTTGCTGGTGCCGCCGCTGCTGCGGATGGCCTCGATGCGGGGCTCGGCGTCGGGCACGCGGTCGAGGTCCGACGGGATGTTGGTGCCGGGGCCGTCGCGCCCACCGGCGACGCCACCACCGCTGCTGCGGGGTCCGCTGGCGCAGCCGGCCAGCACGAGCGCCGCGGCCAGGGCGCAGGCCGTCAGCGCGCGGGAAGCGAGGGCGCCGTCAGCCAAAGACCGCCTTCCACAGCGCCAGCATGGCGTCGCGCTCGGCGCTCAGGGCGGGCGGCGTGACCTGCGTCGGCTCTTCGTTCAGGCGCGCGCGGTGCTGCACGCGGCGCAGCTCGCGATAGGCGGTGGCCGCATCGCGGCCCACGCCGTCGGGCAGCAGCCCGGCCTGTTCGGCGCGCAGCAGCAGCGCGATGTTGCCCAGGTTGGGAATCAGCTCGGGGTGCGCGCCCGAGGCCGACAGCACCAGGAACTGCACGGCGAACTCGGCATCGACCATGCCGCCGGGACTGTGCTTCACGTCGAAGCGGTCGGCCTTCACGGGGCGGGCGCCGCGCAGCTTGTTGCGCATGCCGATGATCTCGGCCTTCAGCGATTCGCGGTCGCGCGGGGCGACCATCACGGCCTCGCGCACCTGGTCGAAGCGCGCGCCCAGTTCGGCGCCGTGGTCGGCGCTGCCGAGCACGAAGCGCGCGCGCGTCATGGCCTGGTGCTCCCAGGTCCATGCGGTGTTGCTGCCGCGGCCGAGCTGGTACTTTTCGTAGGCCTCGAAGCTGGTGGTGAGCAGGCCCGAGTTGCCGTTGGGCCGCAGCGCGGTGTCGATCTCGAACAGATCGCCCTCGCGCGTCTTCACCGTGAGCCAGTTGATGAGCTTGCGCACGTAGGCCGCATAGACCTCGCCGGCGCGCTCGTCGTCGTCGTCATAGACGAACACGATGTCCAGGTCGCTGCCGTAGCCGAGCTCTTTGCCGCCCAATTTTCCGTAGCCGATGATCGCGAACTGCGGCACCTCGCGGTGCCGGTTGCGCACATGCGGCCAGCACCAGCGCGCGGTCACGCGCAGCGTGGTGTCGGCCAGCGCGCTCAGGTCGTCGGCCACCTGTTCGACGGTGATGCGGCCGTCCACGTCGCGCGCCAGCGTGCGGAACACCTCGGCGTGGTGAGCGTGGCGCAGCAGGTTCAGCAGGCGCTCTTCGTCGGCTTCGCCGGTGCGGGTGAGCGAGGTGTGGCGCGCTTCGAGCTCGCGCTCGAATTCGTCGGCGATGAAGCGGCCCGAGAGCATCTCGTCGCTCGCGAGCTCGTCGATCACGCCGGGGTGCTGCATGAGGTAGCGCGCCGGCCATTTCGCGGCGCCCAGCAGGCGCAACAGGCGCTCCTGCACGGCGGGGCGTTCGACCAGCAGCGCCAGGTAGCTCTCGCGGCGCATCAGCGGTTCGATCCAGTCGGCCCAGCGCATGGCGGCATCGACGTGGCGCGGTGTTTGTCCTGCGCCGTCGCCGTCGGGCTCCTTCAGCCACTGGCCGGTGCGCTGCACCAGCTGGCGCAGGCGGCCGCGGGTTTCTTCGCGCAGCGCGAGCACGCGCGGCGTTTCGCACCAGTCGCGGATGCGCTCGGCAAACACGGGCGGCAGGTCGTCGAGCAGGTCGACCAGGTCGGCGGGCGCGGCCGATTTCTTGCCGTTGCACTTGCCGTTGCAGGGCTTCTCGCCGCCCAGCAGCTTGTCGAATTCCTGCGCCACGAACTCGCGGTGCGTGTCGAGCTGTTCGAGAAAAGGGCAGCAGTCGGCATAGCCCATCGACTGCGCGATCCAGCGCAGGTCGTCGTCGTTGACCGGCAGCACGTGGGTCTGCTGATCGTCCAGGTACTGGATGCGGTGCTCCACGCGGCGCAGGAACTCGTAGGCCGCGGCCAGCGTGTCGGCTGTGTCCTGCGGCATGAGGTTGGCGCGCGCCAGCCGCTGCAGCGCATCGAGCGTGGGACGCGTGCGCAGCTCGGGGAACTGGCCGCCGCGCACCACCTGCAGCAGCTGCACGGTGAATTCGATTTCGCGGATGCCGCCACGCGAGAGCTTCACGTCGTTGGCGCGCTCGGGGCGTCCGGCGCTGCGGCGCGCCGACTGCTCGCGGATCTGGCGGTGCAGGATGCGCAGCGAATCGAACACGCTGTAATCGAGGTAGCGGCGGAACACGAAGGGCAGCACCACGGTGCGCAGCGCCTGGGCCTGGCCGTCCTGCACCACGGCGCGCGGCGCGACCACGCGGCTCTTCATCCAGGCAAAGCGCTCCCATTCGCGGCCCTGCACCTGGAAATATTCTTCGAGCGCATCGAGCGAGACCACGCTCGGCCCTGAGTTGCCGTTGGGCCGCAGCGCCAGGTCGACGCGGAACACGAAGCCGTGCTCGGTCACGTCGCCGACCAGCGCATAGATGCGCTTCACGGCGCGCGCAAAGTATTCCTGGTTCGACAGCTTCCCGCGCCCGTCGGCATCGCCGGCCGTGTCGCCGTCGACGTCGTACAGGTAGATGAGGTCGATGTCGCTCGACACGTTGAGCTCGCGCGCGCCGAGCTTGCCCATGCCGATCACCCACAGCTGCGAGCGCTGGCCTTCGGGGCCGAGCGGCGCGCCGTGCTGGGCGTCGAGTTCGTGGCAGGCGTCCTGGCAGGCGATGTCCAGCGCCAGTTCGGCCAGCTCGGTCACGGCCGTGGTCACCACGGCGAGCGGGGCCTGCTGGTCGCAATCGAGTGTGACCAGACGTTCCATGACGAGCTGGCGCACGATGCGCAAGGCATCGCCGACGGCCACGCCACGGGCGCGCAATTCGTCGTAGGCGACGGTCATCGATTCGCGCCGGGGCTCGCCGGGCGGCAGCAGGCCGAGCTCGGCCGCATAGCGGCGACGCAGCCGCTGGACGAATCGGGAACTGGAAGAAAACGCGGAAGGCGTCGGATTGGATGGCAACTGATTCACACTGGTGTGGGTTGGCGCGGAACCCGGCTCTAGGCTGGCGGTCATAATTCCCGACACAGCGCGACCCTCAATGAACGACACGGCGTCTTCCCCTTCACGTCTGCTCCAAATCACCGCTGTGACAGCGCGCTGGCTATTGGGTCTGCTCTTCGCTGCGTGGCTTCTGCTGGCGCTGTCAGTCGTGGTCCTGCACGCGTGGATTGTGCCGCGAATCGGCGATTTTCGCGGTGCACTCGAGGCGCAGGCTAGCAAGGCCATCGGTGTCCCGGTGCGCATCGGCGCCATCACCGCCCGTTCCGAAGGGCTATTTCCGGCCTTCGAATTGCGCGACGTGGTGCTGCAGGACGCAGACAAACGCGAGGCCCTTCGCCTCGTGCGGGTGGTGGCGAGCGTGTCGCCGCGCTCGCTGTGGCGCCTCAATTTCGAGCAGCTCTACATCGAGGGCCCGCAGCTCGACGTGCGCCGCGACACTCAGGGAAAACTCCATGTGGCTGGATTGCACATGGAGACCGACACCACCGGAGAGACCCGCGCCGCCGACTGGTTTTTCGCGCAGCGCGAGTTCGTCATCGAAGGCGGCACCGTGCGCTGGACCGACGAGCAGCGCGGCGCCGAACCGCTGCTGCTGACCGACGTGCGCTTCGTGTCCCGCAACGGCTCGCGCCGCCACGGCCTGCGGCTGGACGCCACGCCGCCGGCCGGCTGGGGCGAGCGCTTCACGCTGCGCGGCCAGTTCCGTCAGCCGCTGCTGTCGCTGCGCAGCGGCCACTGGCAGACCTGGGACGGCCAGCTCTATGCCGACCTGCCCTACATCGACGTCACCCGCCTGGGCCAGTACGTCTCGCTCGACGCGCGCATCCGCGAAGGCAACGGCGCGCTGCGCCTGTGGGCCGACGTGGACGACGGGCGCATCGTCGGCGGCGCGGCCGACCTCGGCCTGAATCGCATCGACGCCTCGCTCGGCAAGGGGCTGCAGCCGCTGGTGCTGCGCGCCGTCACCGGCCGGCTGGCGGGGCACCTGAAGGCCGACACCTTCGAGTTTTCGACCACCGCGCTGCAGTTCGACACCGTCGACGGCATGCGCTGGCCCGGCGGCAACCTGTGGCTGCAGCACACGCCGACCAAGGGCCGCACGCCCGAGCACGGCGCGCTGAAGGCCGACCGGCTCGACCTCGCCGCGCTGGCCCTCATCGCCGACCGCCTGCCGCTGGGCGAGGCCACGCACCGCGTGCTGGGCGCCTATGCGCCGCGCGGCCTGGTCGAGCGCATCGACATGAACTGGCAGGGCGCGCCCGATGCCATCGCGCGCTACCAGGCCAAGGGCCGGGTCAGCGGGTTGCGCGTGGCGTCGCAGCCGGCACCGGCTGCATCGGCCGCGCCGAGTACGCCACCGCCGGCGGGCGCTGCCGCCGCGCCACCGCGCGTGCACCCCGGTACCCCCGGCCTCAGCGGCGCCACGCTCGACTTCGACGCCAGCCACACCGGCGGCACCGCCACGCTGACCATGGCCAAGGGCACGCTCGAATTCCCCGGCGTGTTCGAAGACCCCGTCATCCCGATCGACCGGCTCTCGACCCAGTTGCAGTGGAAGCTCGACAACGGCGCCATGCAGGTGCAGGTGTCGAAGCTGCGCTTTGCCAACGCCGACGCCGAGGGCGAGGCCGAGGCCCACTGGCGCACCAGCGACCCGGCCACCTCGCGCAGCCGCGCGCAGCACCCCGGCGTGCTCGACCTGCAGGGCAAGCTCACGCGCGCCGACGGCACCCGCGTGTTCCGCTACCTGCCGCTCGACATTCCGCAGCACACGCGCGACTACGTGCGCGAGTCGGTCGTCAAGGGCACGGCCAGCATCGTCGATTTCCGCGTGCGCGGCGACCTGCACGACATGCCCTTCATGGACCCGAAGCAGGGCGAGTTCCGCATCGCGGCCAAGGTGTCGGACGTGCACTACGCCTACGTGCCGCCGTCGCTCGCCGCGGCCAGTGCAGCCAGCACAACCCCGCCGTCGCGCACCGGCCCGCCCGCCGCGCCGCCGCCCGTGTGGCCGGCGCTCACGGGCGTGTCGGGCGAGCTGGTCTTCGAACGCGCAGGCATGCTGGTGCGCAACGCGCGCGGCCGTGTGGCGGGCGCGCCCGGCGTCGAGGTCACGAAGGCCGAGGTGCAGATCGCCGACATGTCGCACCACGCCGCCATGCTGCGCGTCGATGCGCAGGCCAAGGGGCCGCTGGGCGAGGTGCTGCGCGCCGGCGCGCCGCTGGCCGGCGAGGCCGGGCCTTTCCTGCAGCGCGCGCGCGCCACCGGCTCGGCCGACTACAAGCTGCGCCTCGACCTGCCGCTGGACAACGTCAACAACACCAAGGTGCAGGCCACCGTCACGCTGGCCGACAACGAGCTGCAGCTGGTGCCCGAGGCCCCGCCGTTCACGCAGGCGCGCGGCACGCTCAGCTTCACCGACACCGGCTTCTCGCTGGCCGGCGTGCAGGCCCGGCTGCTGGGCGGCGACGTGCGCGTCGAAGGCAAGGGCCGCTTCAGCGGACCGCAGCGCGAACTGGCGCTGAAGGCGCAGGGCACGGCCAGCGCCGAAGGCCTGCGCGGCGCGCGCGAGGTCGACTGGCTCGCGCGGCTGGCCAAGCACGCCACCGGCAGCACGCCGTACGCCGCCACCTTCTCGATGCGCGACGACACGCCCGAGTTCTCCCTCACCAGCAGCCTGCAGGGGCTGGCGCTGCAGCTGCCCACGCCGTTGGTCAAGACCGCCGAAGAGCAGATGCCCTTGCGCATCGAAAAGAAGGTGCTCACGCGCGACGCCCGCCACGTCGCCACGCAGGACCAGCTGACGCTCGAACTCGGCCGCGTCGGTTCGGTGCAGTACGTGCGCGAGCTGTCGGCCACGGGCGAGGCGCGCGTGCTGCGCGGCGGCATCGGCATCGGGCTGGCCGCGGGCGAGACGGCGCTGCCGCCCGACCGCGGCGTGTTCGCCAACGTCAACGTCGCCAAGCTCGACATGGGCGCCTGGCAGACGCTGGTGGGCACCAGCGCCGCGGCCGCTGCCGGCGAGCGCGCCGACGATCCCGACTTGGCCTACCTGCCCACGCGCATCGCCGTGCGCGCGCAGCAGCTGGGCATTGCGGGCCGCACCCTGCACAACGTGGTGCTCGGCGGCACGCGCGAAGGTGCGCTGTGGCGCGCCAACGTCGACGCCAGCGAATTGAGCGGCTACGCCGAGTACAGCCACAGCCAGGACGGCCGGCTCTATGCGCGGCTGGCGCGCCTGAAGATCGCGCCGACCGAGGCCACGCAGGTCGAGACCCTGCTCGACGAGCAGCCCGGCACCTTGCCCGCGCTGGACATCGTGGTCGACGACTTCGAGCTGCTCGGCAAGCGCCTGGGCCGCGCCGAGATCGATGCCGTCAACCGCGGCGGGCGCGAATGGCTGCTCAACAAGCTCGCCTTCAGCGTGCCCGAAGCCACCTTCACCGCCAAGGGCACCTGGGCCGCACCGGCGGGCGGCGGCGCGAACGCCGGCCAGCGCCGCACCACGGCCATGAACTTCAAGCTCGACATCGCCGACGCCGGCGACCTGCTCACGCGCTTCGGCATGCCGGGCGTCTTGCGGCGCGGCAAGGGGCGGCTCGAGGGCGAGGTGAACTGGCGCGGCTCGCCGTTCTCACTCGACTACCCGAGCCTGGGCGGTCAGCTGCAGGTCGACGTGGAGCAGGGCCAGTTCCTCAAGGCCGACCCGGGCCTGGCCAAGCTGCTGGGCGTGCTGAGCCTGCAGGCGCTGCCGCGCCGGCTCACGCTCGACTTCCGCGACGTGTTCAGCCAGGGCTTCGCCTTCGACTTCATCCGCGGCGACGCCAAGATCAACAAGGGCATCGCCAGCACCAACAACCTGCAGATGAAGGGCGTCAACGCCGCCGCACTCATGGACGGCTCGGCCGACATCGTGCGCGAGACGCAGAACCTGCGCGTGGTGGTGGTGCCCGAAATCAACGCCGGCACGGCCGCGCTGGTGGCCACGGCCATCAACCCGGCCATCGGCCTGGGCACCTTCCTCGCGCAGTGGGTGCTGAGCAAGCCGCTCGCGGCCGCCGCCACGCAGGAGTTCCACGTCGAAGGCACCTGGGCCGACCCGAAGATCACCAAGGTGCCGCGCTCGCTGCAACTGCCCGGTATGTCGGGCGCGCCCGCGACCGGCGAAGCCAGGAAAACGGAGACCACGCAATGAAAGTCGCAGCCATCCAGATGGTGTCCGCCATCACCCGCGAAGCCAACCTCGTGCGGGCCCACGCCCTGCTCGGGCAGGCGGCGCGCGACGGCGCCGAGCTCGCGGTGCTGCCCGAGTATTTCTGCATGATGGGCGCGCGCGACACCGACAAGCTCGGCCTGCGCGAGACCGCCGGCGCGGGCACGGTGCAGGGTTTCCTGGCCGATGCGGCGCGCGAGTTCGGCCTGTGGATCGTGGGCGGCACGCTGCCCATCGAGAGCGACGACGCCGACCACGTGTTCAACAGCTCGCTGGCCTTCTCGCCCGAAGGCAAGTGCGTGGCGCGCTACGACAAGATCCACCTGTTCTTCTTCGACAACGGCACCGAGCACTACGACGAGCGCCGCGTCATCGCACCGGGCGCGCAGCCCGTGGTGTTCGACCTGCCTTCGCGCGACGGCCACAGCTGGCGCGTGGGCATGAGCGTCTGCTACGACCTGCGCTTTCCCGAGCTGTACCGCGCGCTGGCGGGGCAGGGCGCCGACCTGATGCTGGTGCCCAGTGCGTTCACGCGCACCACAGGCGCCGCGCATTGGGAGGTGCTGCTGCGCGCCCGCGCCATCGAGAACCTGGCCTGGGTGGTCGCGCCCGCGCAGGGCGGCACGCACGAGAACGGCCGCCAGACCTGGGGCCAGTCGCTGGTCATCGACCCCTGGGGCACGGTGGTCGCGCAGCAGGCCGTCGAAGAGGGCGTGGTGCTGTTCGACCTCGACGCCCGCCAGGTCGAGCGCACGCGCGCCCAGCTGCCCGCGCTGTCGCACCGCGTGCTCGCCTGACGATGGCCGACGAGGCGCTCGACGTTCCTGCACCGCCGCCGCCGCAACAGCAGCCGCAGCGCCGGGGATGGGTCGTCGCCTTCGCGCGCCTGCGCTCGCTGTGGAAGCGCTGGTTTCTGTGGCTGTTGCTGGCGGTGCTGGTGTCGGCGCTGCTCGTCACCGTCGTGTGGCTGGCCGGTCGGCACGAGGTCGAGCAGGTGCAGGCCGCGCTCGAGCGCGACACCGCCGATGCCGTCGTCGACCTGCGCAGCGGCCTGCAGCGCAATGCCCAGAGCCTGCGCGCCACGCTCGCGCCCGGCATGGAGCGCACGCACTGGGCCGACCGCGCGGCGGCGCAATTGCGCGAGCACCGCGAATGGCTGCGGCTCGAATGGCGCGATGCCGACCTGCGCCCCGTCGAGGCCGTGAACACGCCCTACCGCACGCGC
>NZ_CALRZC010000037.1:0-48504 GCF_943372545.1 Variovorax sp. YR752
TGTCGTAGACGTAGGCGACGCGCACCTTCCTGCCGGCGTCCTGCGCCTTGCGCACCGCGGCCAGCGTGCACAGCGGCGAGGCGTGCGCTGCGATCGGGCTGCCGTCGACCCACACCTCGCCGGCCTCGCGGGGCCGCGTGATGGGCTGCTTGCACAGCGCGTCGGTGCCGCCGATGTCGTAGTTGGCGAGCGTCTGCTTCTGCGCGTCGTAGTCGAGCTTGAGCTCGGCGAAGGCCTGACGCACGTAGGTCTCGTCGACCCAGGCGTTGATGTCCAGCGGCTTGACGCGGTTCAGGCGCGTGAGCACCTCGTGCCCGGTCTTGATGGTGTCGAGCCAGCGCGGCTTGATGGTCGGGTCCAGCGTGTGGATGCCGCCGGGGCCGAGGTAGAGGTAGGCGACCTCCTTCTCGATCTTGGTCCACTCCTCGATCCGGGCGGCGGCCGCCGTCGGGTTGGCGCGCACCCAGGCGTTGGCTTCCATCAGCGCCTTGATGTAGGCGACCACGACCTCGGGGTACTCCTTGGCGAAGTCCTTGCGCACCACCACGCCGTGGAAGGTGGGCACCTTGGTCTCGGCGCCGTCGAAGATCTTGCGTGCGAAGCCGCGGTAGGGCAGCAGGTCGGCGAAGGGCACGAAGTTGGCGTGCCCGTCGATCTTCTTCTCCTGCAGGTTGGTGGTGCCGACCTCGGGGCTCTGGCTCGAGAGGTTCCAGAAGTTCTCGCCCCAGCCGCGCGTCTGCATCGCCTGCAGCAGCATGCCGTGCGCCGCCGAGCCGAAGGGCACCGAGACGCTCTTGCCCTTCAGGTCGGACAGCTCGTAGTACGGCGAGTCCTTGTGCACCACCAGGCCGTTGCCGGAGCCGTGCGCGTTGTAGGCAATGATGGCCACCAGCGCCGTCTCGTTGCCGCTCTGCGACTGGCCGATCGCGCCGTTCACCAGCAGCGGGTAGTCGCCCATCATGCCGATGTGCAGCTTCTTGGCCATCATGCCGTTGGTGACCGGCGGGCCCGAGGTGAAGTTCTGCCAGTCGAGCTTGAAGCTGATGTCCTTGTACTTGCCGGTCTTCGGCAGGTGCTTCTCGAGCAGCTTCAGCTCCTTGAGCACCACGCCGCCGGTCACCGTGTTGGTGGTGGTGTTCTGGGTGCCGATGCCGATGACCACTTCCTGTGCGGCCGGCGCAGTGCCCGCCCAGCCCAGCAGCAGCGCCGCGGCGCCGTACAAGACGACATGCTTCATGTGCGAATCTCCAGGTTGAGGATGGATTGCAGGACGGATGGCATGTCTCCCCCCTTCAGCAAGACAGGTGCCACCTGGGGTGGTCTGGGCCCGCGCGAAGCGGGGGTGTCGGGCTGGGGTCTCTTCATGGCGGCGGGCTTCAGGCCGCGTCGTGCTGCAGGTGCGGCAGCTTCTCGGGCACGCCGGCCCAGTGCTCGGCGTCGGGCAGCGGCTCGCGCGCCTGCGCGATCACCGGCCACTGCCTGGCCAGCCGCGCGTTGAGTGCGACGAAGTGCTGCTGCGCCGGCGGCACATCGGCATCGGCGGCGATCGCCGAGACCGGGCACTCGGGCACGCAGACGGCGCAGTCGATGCACTCGGCCGGGTCGATGACCAGGAAATTGGGCCCCTCGTGGAAGCAGTCCACCGGACACACGCTGACGCAGTCGGTGTACTTGCAGCGGATGCAGGCTTCGGTGACGACGAAGGTCATGCGCCTTCTCCCGCACGCGCCTTCTGCGCCAGGCCGATGGCGGTGAGCGCCAGGCGCGCGAGCTTGCGCACGTCGGGGTCGGGGTCGGCCAGCGCGCCTTCCAGCGGAGCGATGGCGCGCGTGTCGCCGATCTCGCCGAGCGCGATCGCGGCTTCCTTGCGCAGGTTGCTGATCGGGTGGGCCAGCGAGGCGACGAGCGCCGGCAGCCCGGCCTCGGCCTTGAGCAGGCCGAGGCTGCGCGCCGCCTTCACGCGCACCTGCCAGTAGTCGTCCTGCATCGCGCGCACCAGGTCGGGAATGGCCAGCGCCAGGCGCAGCTTGCCCAGCGTCTGCGCGGACTCGTCGCGCACCATCCACTGCGCGTCGGCCAGCCCGCGCGTCAGCGCGGGCAGCACGCTGACGCTGCTGGCATAACCGAGCGCACCGATGGCGATGCGGCGCACCTCGGCGTCGGGGTCGTTGGCGGCGACCTCGGCCAGCTCGCCGATCGCCGCCTCGTCCTTCAGGTAGCCGAGCACGCCGACGGCCTCGCGCCGCACCGCGGCATCCGGGTCGCGCAGCGATTGCATCGCCGGCGCGAAGGCGCCCGGCGAGCGCAGCGCACGCACCGCGCGGAAGGCCAGCGCACGCGCCTCGGCAGGCACATCGGCCGTCAGCAGCGGCAGCAGCGGCGCGGCCGACTCGCTCTCCTTCAGCTCGCCGAGCACCTCGCCGGCAGCCTTGCGCACCGCGGCGTCGGGGTCGAGCAGCATGGCGGCGAGCGCCTGCACCGCGTCGGCGGACTCCTGGCCCTCCAGCGCGCGCACGGCCTCGCTGCGCACGCTCGCGTCGCCGTCGTTCAGGCAGGGCAGCAGCAGCGGGACGATGTCGTCCTCGTCGCTGTAGGGCAGGTCGATGACGGCCAGGCGCCGCACGGCGGCGTCGGCGTCCTGCAGTCGTTCGGCAATCGTGGCGGTGCTCATGGTGGGCAGGCGCTCAGCGCAGCAGGTAGGGGATGTCGACGGTGACGGCGCCGGTCGGGCAGTCCTGCTCGCAGGGCAGGCAGTACCAGCACTCGTCGAACTTCATGAAGGCCTTGCCCTTGCTCAGGTCGATGGCCAGCACGTCGAGCGGGCAGACGTCGACGCAGACGGTGCAGCCCTTCTCGGCGATGCACTTGCTCTCGTCCACGCGCACGGGCACCTGGGTGGCGGTGAGGGCGATGGTCATGGCGGCTCCTTGCGATTCAGGCGGCTTGCGCGGTGGGGGCGACGCGCAGGCGCTGGTAGGCGCTGCGTTCCTCGTCGTCGACCGGCACGATGTAGGGCTCGATGGCCTTCTTGCGCAGCGTCATCGCGCCGTCGGCCCCCTTGCTCAGCAGCGAGTGGCAGAACCAGTTCGCGTCGTCGCGTTCGGGGTGGTCGACGTAGTGGTGGTACAGGCCCCAGCGGCTCTCGGTGCGGAACATCGAGGCGCGCGCGGCCATCTCGGCGCAGTCGAGGATGGAGTGCGCCTCCATCGCGCGCATCAGCTCGTGCGCATCGCCCGCCGACATGTGCTGCATGTCCTCGCGGATCTCGGCGAAGCGCGCCAGTCCGATCTCGTACTTGCGCGTGATCTTGGGCGGCTGCAGGTAGTCGTTGACGAGGCGGCGCGTCTTGTACTCGACCTGGTTCGGCTTCAGGCCCTCGCTGCGCGCCAGCGGCGCCAGGATGCGCTGCGCTTCGCGGGCCTGCGCGTCGGCGTCGTGCGCGGCCTGCGAGGTGTTCGCGCAATAGACGGCCGCGTTCTCGCCGCACAGCTTGCCGTAGACGAAGGCGCCGAGCATGTAGTTGTGCGGCACGCTGGCGCAGTCGCCGGCGGCGTACAGGCCCTTCACCGAGGTCTCGCCGCGCGCGTTGACGTGGATGCCCGAGGCGCTGTGGCCGCTGCAGAAGCCGATCTCCGAGATGTGCATCTCGATCATCTGGCTGCGGTAGTCGGTGCCGCGCTGGTCGTGGAAGCGGCCGCGGCTCGGCCGCTCGTTGCTGTGCAGGATGGTCTCGATCTCCTGGATCGTCTCTTCGGCCAGGTGGTCGAGCTTGAGGAACACCGGGCCGTTGCCGCTCATCAGCTCGTTGTGGAACTCCTGCATCATCTGGCCGCTCCAGTAGTCGCACTCGATGAAGCGCTGGCCCTTGGCGTTGGCGGTGTAGCCGCCGAGCGGGCCGGTCACGTAGGCGCAGGCCGGGCCGTTGTAGTCCTTGATCAGCGGGTTGATCTGGAAGCACTCGAGGTTGGCCAGGTCCGCACCCGCGTGGTAGGCCATCGCATGGCCGTCGCCGCTGTTGGTCGGGTTCTCGTAGGTGCCCATCAGGTAACCGGAGGCCGGCAGGCCCAGGCGCCCGGCCGCGCCGGTGCAGATCACCGCCGCCCTGGTGCGGATCAGGTACAGCTCGGCGGTGCGGCAGTCGAAGCCCATCACCGCGGCGACCTGGCCGTCGGGGCCGGTGAGGATGCGCGTGACCACGACGCGGTTGGTGATCTCCACGCGCGCACGCTTGAGCTGGCGGTAGAGGATGCGCTTCATGTGGTGCCCCTCGGGCATCGGCAGCACGTAGGCGCCCAGGTGATGCACCTTGCGCACGCTGTAGTCGCCGGTCTCGTCCTTCTCGAACTTGACGCCCCAGCGGTCGAGCTCCTGGATCATCTCGAAGCTGCCGGCGGCGTAGGCCATCACCGCTTCCTGGTCGACGATGCCGTCATTGGCGACGGTGATCTCCTTGACGTACTGCTCCGGCGTGGCGTGGCCGGGCACGACGGCGTTGTTCAGCCCGTCCATGCCCATGCTGATGGCGCCGCTGCGCTTCACGTTGGCCTTGTCGATGAGCAGCACGCGCAGCGCTTTGTTGGCCTCCTTGGCCTTCACGGCAGCCATCGGGCCGCCGGTGCCGCCGCCGATGACGACGAGGTCGAACTCGAGATCGATGGTCTTCATGGTGCGTGTCCTAGGTTCGGTCGATGCGCAGGCGGTACTGGAAGGCGTCGCCGCGGTAGTAGAGGAACTCGAAGTCCACCGGCTGCTCGTCGGCGTGCGTGAGCCGTTCGATGCGCAGCAGCGGCGAGGCTTCGGCGGTGCGCAGGTGGCGCGCGAGCGTTTCGTCGGCGGAGATCGCCTCGATCTGCAGCTCGGCATGGGTCAGGTGCATGCCGTAGTCGTTCTCGAGGATCACGAAGATGTCGCGCGCCGGCAGGTCTTCGCGGGCGAGCCGTTCGCCCAGAGGCAGCCTGAAGTAGCTCACGTCCACCGAGATCGGCTCGCGGTTGAGGTGGCGCAGGCGCTGGATCTCGAACACCGTGCTGCCGGGCTTGAGCTGCAGCCGCCGCGCGACCACCTCGCTGGCCTTCACGCGCCGGGCGCTGAGCACCTGCGAGAAGGTCTCGTAGCCGGCCGAGGACATCGCCTCGCCGAAGCCCTGCAGCCGCGACAGGCTCTGGAAAGCCTTGGGCTTGGCGACGAAGCTGCCCTTGCCCGCCACCTTGAAGATGAGGCCCTCGCGCTGCAGGTCGGCCAGCGCCTGCCGCACGGTGATGCGGCTGACGCCGAAGGCCTCCATCATCTGGCTCTCGGAGGGCACCTGCGAGTGCGGCGCGTAGGTGCCGTCGAGCACCTGGCGCCGGATGATCTCGCGGATCTGCGAGTACATCGGCACCGAGGACAAGGGCGTCACGTTGCTCGACGTGTCGACGGGTGCACGCGCCTGCTGCGCCGTGCTGGACCGGGATCGCTTCATGCTCGCTCGGCTCAACCTGTTATGACAGGTCAATATGAGCAAGCGCCATGCCAATTGCAGTCGGCTGCGCCGGCGCTGCGGGCCGGCACGCAGCAAGCACCTTGCTGCACGAGGGCAGCAGGGTTCGTGGCGGGGGCCGGCGCGTCCGCGCGCGGCGAGCCGCGGCGGCGCGGGTGCCGCCGCCGTTTGGTGCGGCGCGGCTCAAATACGTGCGATCGGGATCGCAAGGGGTGCGCCAGATCAAGGTCGGTTCAGATTGACCATCGACCCACCCCTGGATCGCGCACGCCGCGGCCGTCGACGAACCGGCGCATGCGCGCGCTGCCTTTCGCAGGCTGTTTGCCGCTGGCCGGCGGTTTCCCTATGATGGCCCGCCCGCATCGCTCCCCGTGGAGGTCGAGAATGACGGAACGCTTCGATGTGCAGCGGCACGTGCTCGGCCCGCTGCTGACTTACGGGCTGTGGTCCTGGAGCGCCAACGTGTTCAAGCCGGCGCTGGTGATGAAGAGCCTCGGGCTGTACCGGCCGAACACGCTCGGCCAGCCGCCCGCGCCGCGCAAGCTCGACGGCGGCGGGCCCTCGCTGTCGAAGACGCTCGCCGAACCGCTGCTGCTCGAGCAGCAGCCCGGCCACTACGACTCGGTGGTCGAGTTCGACCATTGCTCCGACGACTACGAGGCCGCCGTCAAGCCTTTCTCGCAGCCGGTGTTCGACGAGCTGCTCGGCCTGATGCTGAACCATCTGGTGCCGACCGCCCGCATCCTCGATCCGAGTTGCGGCCCGGGCATCGAGGCCATCGCCCTGGCACGGCTGGTGCCCGACGGCGAGGTCGTCGCCGCCGACCTGTCGCGCGGCATGGTCGAGACCGCCTGGCGCAACGCGCGCGAGGCCGGCCTCGCCAACATGGCCTTCGTGCAGTCGGACGTCGGCAATCCGCCGGCCATCTTCGACGGCTACTTCGACGCCATCTCCTGCTGCCTGGCCTTCCACCACTACCCCGACGGGCTGGCCGCGGTGCGTGCGTTCCGCCGCGTGCTGCGCCCGGGCGGCATGGCCTTCATCGCCGACCCGGGGCCGAAGTGGTTCAACGACATGAGCCAGCCATGGGCCAAGCTGGCCGACCCGGGCTTCGTGCAGCACCGCACCGGGGCCGACTTCCAGACCCTGTTCCGCCAGGCCGGCTTCGCCGACGTGTACTGGGTCGAGGCGCTGCCGGGCATCGGCATCACGGTCGCGTCGAGCTGACATCCGCACCGAGGTGTCGAGCCGATGACCGCCGACCCCGCGGAATCGCCGCACTACGACCGCGCGGTCGTCAACGATGCGCTGTCCTGCGTGCGTGCCGCCATCGCCGGCAAGATCGGCCACTACCTCGACGCGCGCGCGGCCGAGCCCGGCGCCTACGCGGGGCTGTACCGGCTGCTGCGCGACTACCCGTTCCGCCAGGGCAAGATGCTGCGCCCGGCGATGTGCATCGCCACCGCGCGTGCGCTGGGTGCGCCCGGGCATGCGGCGTTGACGGTGGCCACGGCGCTCGAGCTCTATCACAACGCCTTCCTGATCCACGACGACATCGAGGACGGCTCCGAGTCGCGGCGCGGCGCGGCCACGCTGCACCGGCAGGTCGGCGTCGCGCGGGCGATCAACGCCGGCGACGCCACCAACGTGATGTCGGTCGGGCTGCTGCTGGAGAACCTGTCGGTGGTCGGCGTGGCCAAGGCGCTGCAGCTGCTGCACGAGATCGAGCTGATGGCACGCCAGAGTGCCGAGGGCCAGGCGATGGAGCTCGACTGGGTGAACGACAACGTGGCCTCGCTGTCCGACGCCGACTATGTGGCGATGTGCACGAAGAAGACCTGCTGGTACTCCTTCATCACGCCGCTGCGTGCCGGGCTGATCGTCGGTTGGCAGGTCGGCGCGCGCGAGGAGATCGGCCCGGCCATCGAGGCGATCACGCGCTTCGGCCTGGCCATCGGCATCGCCTTCCAGGTGCAGGACGACCTGCTCAACCTGAAGGGCGAGGCGCAGGCCTACGGCAAGGAGATCGGCGGCGACCTCTACGAGGGCAAGCGAACGCTGATGCTCAACCATGTGCTGCGCGAGAGCCCGCGCCGCGACGAACTGCTGGCGGTGCTGGCCACGCCGCGCGAGCGCAAGACGCCGGAGCAGATCGGCGCGCTGCTGGCCGAGATGGAGCGCTGCGGCAGCATTGCGCACGGCTGGCAGGTGGCACGCGCGCATGCCGACCTGGCGGCGCAACTGCTGGCGCGGCTCGACTTCCTCGCGCCGCGCACGCCGCTGGCCGCCGACGAGGCCTGGCCCTGCGAGGTGGTCGACGCCCGCTTTCTTCGCGAGTTGGTCAATTACGTGATCTACCGTAATCTCTGAGCCCCGCCGCCCCTCGTGCCATGGCCAACGCCCCCCGCGCCGATCTCGAAGCCCGCCCCGGCATGGTGGTCGCGCTGCGCCTGGCGCTGCGCAACCGCATGATGGCCGCCGCGCTGGTGCGGCCGACGGTGGACGACTGGGTCGCCAGCGACGGCGACATCCTGCCCGCGTCGGCGCGTGTCGAGCCGGCCTATGCCTACCTGCTGCAGGGCGCCGAGGTGCGCCAGACGGTCACGCTGCGCGTGCCGGCGCACTTGCCCGCAGGCACGCTGCTGACCACCGCGCTGCGCTTCCCGGGCATCGGCGAGGCGGCGGTGCCGATCGCGGTGACGCTGCTGCCGGCTGCCGAAGCCGGCGTGCCGGTGCCGGCGCTCGAGGTGACGCTGGAGCTGGCGCTGCCGATCGGCGACGACCCGGTGGCCGACGGCGGCGACGAGTTCGGCTCGGTGGCGCAGGCGAGTTACAGCCTGGTCGCCGGCCTCGCCGGCCTGGACATGCTGCCGGCGCGCTGGCTGGTGGCCGAGGTGCTGACGGCGGTGTGCCGCATCGGCGAAGACCAGCTCGCCACCGAGGCCGGCGCCGCGCGGCTGGAGCGGCTCGGCCGCACGCGCTTCTTCAAGAACGGCGTGGTCTCGTTCGCGTCGGCGCAGCTGCCGCGCTGGGTGATGTCGGGGCTGTCGGCCACCTCGGGGCTGTCGGCGGCGCTCGGTGGCTCGCAGGGCCAGGGCCAGCTGCTGACGATCTGGGAACGCTGGCTGCTCGGCCTGGCCGATGCCGACATCGAGATCGGCGGCCCGCGCACCGAGGTGCGGCTGCCCGACGCGCAGCTGCAGGCCTTCGCCGCCACCCTGGGCACGCATGCCGACCGCTGGTTCGCCACCCTGCTGCTCGGCCTGGCCGCGCTGGCGCCGCGCATCGACGCAGCGCTGGCGCAGATCGAGGCACGCGCGCCCGAGCCGCCGCCGAAGGAGGACGGCGGTGGCGGCGGCGCAGGGGCGGCCGGCGGCGACGACGTGCTCGGCGAGGGCGGCTCGCTCGGCCGCTGACACATCCAGCGGGAACGGCGATGGCGCTGTCGGAAGCCGATCTGGTCGAGCGCATCGAGGCGCTTCGGGTGCCGGCGCAACCGTCGGCCGCGGCGCACGACTGGAAGGACTGGGCCCATCTGGTGCTGCTGCATCCGCAGCGTGGCTGGCGCGCCATCGCCAACGTCAACCTCGCCGGCGGCGGCATCGACGCCGAGCTGCAGTGGACGCTGGTCGTGCACCTGCCCGATGGTCGGATGGCCGGCGCGAGCCGCTCTCAGCCATGGCGCGACGGCATGGTGCGCCAGCGCCCGCTGGCGGTGGAGGGTGACGAGGCCCGTTTCGGGTTCGACGGCCGCTCGCTCACGCTGCGCATCGCCCCGCGCGACCTGGATCTGCGGCTGGATCTCAGTGCCACGCCGGCGGCCACGCCGCTGCTCGTCACCGAGGGCGCGCCGTTCGGCAGCGGCTTCATCGGCTGGGGGCTGCTGCCGGGCCTTCGTGCGGCCGGCACGCTGGCCGCCTGCGGCACGGAGACGCCGGTGGACGACGGCTGGTTCGTCTACCACGACCGCAACTTCGGCCGCTTCCGCTGGGGCGACGACGTCGGCTGGGAGTGGATGGTCGCGCACACCCGAGACGCCGAAGGCGCCGCGCTGACGGTGGTGGTCGACTGGCGCACCGACCGGCGCCACGCGGCGGGCGGGCTGCCCTACCTGTTCGTGCTCGTCGGCGGGCGGCTGCGCAAGCTGTTCCTCGGCCCGGCGATGCGGCTGCGCTGGCACTGGCACGACGCGCCGACGCTGCCCACCCGCCTGCCCGGCGCGATGGCCACGCTGCTCGCCGACCGACCCGCGCGCCGCCCGCGCGCGGTGACGCTGGAGGCCGCCGACGAGCAAGACCGCATCGCGCTGACCCTCGACGTCGATGCGCACCTCGAGATCGTCGCCCCCGACAACCGCTCGAGCGCCATGGCGCGCATCGGCGAGGCCAGCGGGCCGGTGGCCATCGAGTTGCGCCTGGGCGAGGAGCGTCTCGCCGGCCGCGGTCTCGCCTACGCGGAGTACACGCAATGAGGCCGCTCTCGCCCGCCGAGCGCCAGCTGGCCGGCTGGCTCGACCGGCTGGTCGCGCTGCTGCTGGGCAGCAGCGGCGCGGTGGCGCGGCGGCTGGTGGCCACCGTGGCCGGGCGCGGCGCGCTGCTGGTGCTCGACGACGCGCGGCTGCAGGTCGAGGCCGAGCTCGATGCAGCGGTGGGCCTGCAGCTTCGCCTGACGGCGGGCGGGGACGACGCCGCAGCCCGCGTGCTGACCACGGCAGCTGCGCTGCGTGCGGTGATCGACGGCCGCCGCCTGCTCGACGCCGCCGTGGCCGACGGCTCGATCGATCTGCGCGCGCCGCTGCCCGAGCTGCTGGCCTTCGACGAGCTGGTGCGCATGGCGCTCGCACTCGGCCCGCGCCACGCCGGCCTGCGCGCGCTGTGGGCCGAGTTCGAGGCGCAATGGCCGCGCGGCGAACTGCACTGCCCGACGCTGGGGGAGCAGGCGGCGCGCCACGGCGCCCTGTGCGAGTTCGTTCCGCCGGTGGTGCGCCACGCCCTCAGCCCGCTGCTGGACGGCGACAACGCCTGGACACGCTCGCCGGCTTGACGCTCATGGCCACCCCGCCCAGAATCGATCGCGTCACGCTGCCCCCTGGCCGGGAGGAACGTATGGGCTCGTTCCGCCGTACCTCGTTCGGACTGAAGCAAGCCGTGCGACCGGAGATCGAAAAGGTCTTCGCCAGCCGACTCGTCGATCACATCCGCGAGCACGACTTCGGGCTCGATCTGGGCCCGGTGCAGTTGCGCCTGCCGCGCAGCTTCGGCCTGTGCCATGGCGTCGAGCGGGCGATCCAGCTCGCCCACGAGACGCGTCTGCGCTGGCCCGAGGCCCGCCTGTTCCTCACCGACGAGATCGTGCACAACCCGGCGGTGAACCGCCGCCTGCAGGCGCTCGGCTACCGCTACCTGGGCGGCCGCTACGCCGACGGCGCCACGCTCGATCAGCTCGGCCCGGCCGACGTCGTCGTGCTGCCAGCCTTCGGCGTCGAGACGACGCTGCTCGAGGCGCTGCGCGAGCGCGGCGTGCAGCTCGTCGACACCACCTGCGGCGAGGTGATGGCGGTGTGGAAGCGTGTGCGCGAATATGCCCGCGAGGGCTGCACCACGGTCATCCACGGCGCGCCGCGCCACCAGGAAACCCGCGCCACGGTCAGCCGCGCCGACCACGACGACCCGTTCCTGCCGCAGCCGCTCGGGCGCGCCGGTGCCTGGATGGTCGTGCGCGACCTCGACGACGCCAAGGCGCTGGCCCGCTTCGTGGCCGGCCGCTTCGATGACGATGGATTCCGCGCCTACTTCGACGGCTGCCTGTCGCCCGGCTTCGACCCGGCGGTGGACCTGCAGCGCATCGGCATCGCCAACCAGACGACCATGCTCGCGCGCGAGACGCTGCAGGTGCAGGAGATCCTGCGCCTGGCCTATGTGGCGCGCTATGGCGAGCTCGAGGCCGCCGCGCGCGTGCGCCTGGCCGACACGGTGTGCTCGGCCACGCAGGACCGCCAGGATGCGCTGCGCGAACTGCTCGACGAGCCGCTCGACCTGCTGCTCGTCGTCGGCGGCTACAACAGCGCCAACACCACGCACCTGGTCGAACTCGCGCACGCGCAGGGCCTGGCGGCCTTCCACATCGAGGGCGTCGAATGCCTGGGCGATCGCCGCACGCTGCGCCACTGGGACGCGCAGGCGCGCGGCGAGGTGCCGGCGCAGGACTGGTGGCCGGCGCGCTCGCCGGCGCGCATCGGCATCGCCGCCGGCGCCTCGACGCCGGACGCGCGCATCGGCGAGGTCGTGCTGCGGCTGGCCGAGCTGGCCGGCATCGTTGTGCAGGATCTGCCTTCCGCCACAGCGCGGACGGCAGCGTCTCACGAGGCCTTGCGCCTCACCATCCGCGAGGAGCATTCATGGGCAAGGGCATCCCGGACAAGTTCACGCTGACGCTGGCCGGCGCGGCCGACCTCGACCTCGACGAGATCCGCATCAAGGAGATCCCGCAGATCAACGCGGCGATCAAGGAGGTGCCGCAGATCAACAGCGCCATCAAGGAGATCGCGCCGATCAGCATGGCGATCACGCAGCTGCCGACCATCAAGCTCGATCTGGCGGTCAAGGAGCTGCCGAAGATCGACATGGACATCGGACTGAAACCGACGCGCGTGTCGATGCCGATGAACACGCATGTGTGCCTGAAGGTGCTCGGCCTGAAGCTGCTCGACCTCTCGCTGTGCGGCGAGAACATGGTCATCCTCGAGCCCTACGTGCCGCGCCGGGCCGAGCTCGGCTGCCGCTGACGGAGGCGACCATGGCACTCGCCCAAGTCACTCCCTTGCCGCGCCTGGCGGTCGGCGCCGCGCGGCTGGTGCTGATCGGCCGTCCGCCCGCGCTGTCCGGCATGCTGCAGCTGGCCAATGCCGGGGCCGACAAGATCAAGCTGAAGTCGGCCTCGCTGCGGCTGAAGGATTCGCAGTGGGGCGACCCGCACGTGGCGTTGCGCCTGGACGTCTCGGCGCGCGTGGCCGGCGGCACCGCGGTGCAGGTGCCGGTGACGCTGACGGTCGACCCGCGCATGCCGCCCGGCGACTACCGCGCCGAGGTGCGCTTCGACGGCCATGACGACAAGCCGCGCGAAGCGGTGCTGAAAGTGCTCGAGCACCGGGCGGTCGCCGTCACGCCCGAGACCTTCGAGCTGTACGGCGCGGCCGGCGCGACGGTGGTGATGCCGGTGGTGATCAGCAACCTCGGCAACGTGCCGTTCGTGCTGCCCAAGGTCGCGCTGGTCGCGCTCGGCGAGGACGCGGCGGTGACGCAGTTGTTCCACGTCGCGATGGCGCGCAAGGGCGCCGAAGGGCACCAGGCCGCACTCGACGCCTACGCGCAGCTCGTTGCGGCGAGCGAGGTCGATGCGGCCAAGGCCGTGATCGGCGCCGGCGCCGGCGCGGCGGTGGCCCCGGGCGAAAGCCGCGAGACCACGCTCGCCTTCGAGCTGCCCGCCCGCCTGTCGCGGCACCGCAGCTACCACGGCACGTTCTCGATCGGCAAGGTGCAGTGCGGCGTCGAGCTCGAGGTGGCGGACGCGCCCGCGCCTGCGCCGACACGCCCGACCACGGCGCGCAAGTGACGAACCCAGCGAAGGAGCTTCCATGAGCCAAGCCCATGTCCGCGACCTGAGTGGCAGCAAGGCCGAACAAGGCCTCGATGCGCTGCTCGACGACCTGCCCGGCCTGCTGTCCTCGGCCGCCAGCCAGTACGTGAAGCTGCTGCGCCGCGGCTCGAAGCTGGTCGGCGATCTGCTGCCGATCGACCAGCTGGCCAGCAGCAACGACTGCTGCAGCGTGCCGACGCAGGAGTGCCCGCCGCGCTGCATCGCCGAGATCTGCTGGGAGGGCTGCGCCTGCGAGGTGCAGCGCGCCACCGTGACGGTGAAGAACAGCGGCGCGCAGACGCGCGCCTTCAGCTTCACCGCGGGCAACCTGGGGCCGGCCAAGGTCGAGGTGGCGCCGCCGGCGGCGACGCTCGCGCCCGGCCAGGCGGTCACGCTGCAGGTCGCGGTGCCGGCCAGCCAGGGGCTGAAGGACGGCGAGACCTACACCGGCGAGTTGCTGATTCGCGGTGCCTACGAACAGTGCGTCAGGCTGCGCCTGCGGGTCGGCCCGGCCGCCGTGCCGCACCTAGACGTGTGCCAGGGCGAGGTGCCGCAGAAGATCACCGAGCTGAACTGGTACCGGCACTGGCAGTGCACCGACCCCTGCGTGAGCGAACGCACGCCGAACGAGCAACCGGGCGCGGTGCTGGCCGGCACCCATGTGCCCGCCGCGGCGCCGGCGACGGTGAATCCGGCGCCGGCCGCTGCCGCGCCGGCGCAGGGCAGCCTGTCGCTGCTGCGCGGCGCGGCAGCGAAGAAGAAGACCGCGCGCGGCGCGGCGAAGAAGAGGGGCTGAGCGGTGGCGACGATCGGTGACGAGCTGAAGACCCTGTTCGACCGCAACCTGCAGTCGAACATGAAGCTGCTGGCGCGCGCCGGCGGCGTGCTGCGCGAGGCCGGGCGCGCCGCGCGCGACCCGCAGCGGCTGCGCGGCACCGACGCGCGCACGCTCGTCTCCGATCTGCTGCAACTGCAGTTCGACTACTACCGCAACCTCTCCGAGCAGAGTGTGCAGTACCTGAACGCGGTCGTCTCGCTGGCCGAGGGCGCGGTCGCTGCACCTCCGGCCGTGCCCGACACGGCGGCCAGCGCGACCGTGCTGTCGGGCCGGCCGGGCGAGACGCTCGCCTTCCAGTTCGCGCTCGACAACCCGAACGACCAGCCGGTGAACGCTGCGATCGAGAGCCGCGACTGGCTCGGCCGCGACGGTTCGCAGGTGGGTGCCGACACGATGAGCTTCGAGCCGGCGGCCACGGTGATCGAACCGAGGACGACGAAGACGATCTCCGGGCGCATCCACATCGACGGCCGGTTCAAGCCGGGTGGGAGCTACGACACGCAGATCCGCGTCGCCGGCTTCCCGGGCCGCGAGGTGACGCTGACGCTGACGGTGGCCGGCGACGAGCCTGGCTGAGTGTCCGGGCGCGCGCGCCGTTTCATCCGGCGGAATTCCGGCGGGCGCGCACCCTGAGGCTTTCACCTACTGGAGAAACCCTCGGCGCGGGTTAGCGTGGCAGCACTCGAAGTGCCCTGCAGCGAGCAGGTGCCCCAGCCGTACGAGGACGAAGACGCCGTGACTCTCCACCCGCTTGCATCGCCGGTCGCCCACATGCTCACGCTGGGGCGCGCACTCCGCGGATGGGCGCTGTCGTCCATGTTCGAGCCGCGCAAGTCGTCGCGCGAAGACCCCGTGCAGGATGACGCCAGCAACGACGGCGACGGCGAAGACGACTGCCGCCGCTCGATGCGCTCGGTGCTCGAGACGCAGATCATTCCGCGCCTGGTCATGGCGCACCGGGAGGGCGCCAACCGGGCCATGCCCAGCCTGCTGCCGCAGCCGCAGCGCGAGGACATCGCGAGTTTCGCGCGCCTGTGTGCGGCCGGAGACCGCGCCGGTGCGGCGCGGATCATCGACGGCCTGCGCGCGAAGGGGCTCGAGCAGGAGAGCGTGCTGGTCGACCTGATCGCCCCCGCCGCGCGCGACCTGGGGCAGCAGTGGGAAGACGATCGCGCGAGTTTCACCGACGTCACGCTCGGGCTCGTGCTGATGCACGAGATGATCCATTCGATGGGCTACGAGTACCACGACGGGCCGCAGGAAGCCGGTGTGGTGCGGCGCGTGATGCTGGCGTCGGCGCCGGGGTCGCAGCATGTGCTGGGGCTGTCGATCGTCTCCGAGTTCTTCCGCAAGGCGGGCTGGCAGGTGGTGCTCGAGGTGTCGCCGAGCAGCGCCGAACTGTGCCGCGCGGTGAAGAACGAGTGGTTCGATCTGGTCGGGCTGTCGGTGGCACTCGATGGCCAGTTGCCGGCCCTGACCGACCTGGTGGCCCGCATGAAGGCCGCCTCGCGCAACCCGGCCACGCCGGTGCTGCTGGGCGGGCCGGTGTTCTCGCTGCGCGAGCACCGCGCCGAGAGCTACGGCGCGCAGGCGATCTGCCTGGATGCGCGGGCTTCCGTGAAGGTCGCGCTGTCCCTGCTCCCCGCCTGACGGGCACGCCGCGCCTCAGGCCCGCGGCGCCGGCTGCGCGGCCCGCGCCTCGCTGCGCAGGCGTGAGGCCAGCGCGTACCAGTCGATGCGGCGCGTCACCACCATCACCGCGGCCAGCACCGTGAACAGCAGCACCGAGCCGAGCACCAGGGCGGACTGCTCGCTGCGCAGCAGCAGGTACAGCAGCGCGTAGAGCGCGCCGATGCCGGCGGCGAACGCCAGCCCGGGGCGCCAGCCGTGCAGCACGTGCGCACCGTAGTAGCCCAGCAGCAGCGTGCAGGCCGTGGCCGCGACCGCGTAGGCCCGCGCGAAGGCGATGTGCTCGCTCAGGCTGACCAGCAGCAGGAAGAACGAGGCCAGCGCGCTGCCGACCAGCGCGTACTGCACCGGGTGCACGCGCAGCCGCCGCATCACCTCCACCAGCACGACGGCGACGAAGGTCAGCACGATGAACAGCAGCCCGTACTTGGTGGCGCGGTCGCTGAGCACGTAGGTGCTCACCGGGTCGATGAAGGCGACGCCGAAGCGCTCGATGCAGGCTCGGGCGGGCTGGCCGGCCGCCGCCGGCATCTGCATCTGCATTTGAAGCGGTAGCGGCTCGGCGGCGGCACACAGGCCGTGGCCGGCGAGCAGCTCCTGGCCGCTGCGGCTGGCCAGTGCGCTCAGCCGCCATTCGGCCTCGAAGCCCTTCTCGGTGACGCTGCGCTGCGCCGGCAGGAAGCGGCCGTTGAACGACGGGTGCGGCCAGTCCGACGACAGCTTGAAACTCGACTGTTCGCCGATCGGCGCGAAGGCCAGGTCCTCGGTGCCCACCAGCTCCAGGCTGACGACGGCACTCATGGCCGCGCCGGCTTCCAGCGCGCGGCCGGCCGGCCAGCCGGCCTGGAAGCCCAGCGGCGCGTTCGGCGCCGGCGTGCCGGGCCGCACCGCGGCCTCCGTGCCGGCGAGCGTGACCGTCGCGCTGCGGATGCCGCGCGGGTCGGCCACCGCGACCCACAGCACCGGGTCGCCGCAGGTCTGCTGCACGCCGGAGCGCGGCGGCGCCGGCTGCAGCGCCTGCAAGTCGCTCCAGTCGGCCTGCAGGCTGGCCTTCACGGCGTAGCCGTTGATGCGGAAGATGCCGCGGATGCGCGGCTCGATGCGCGAAGCCGCATCGACGGCGAGGCGGCTGGGCAGCGCAGCGAGCGTGAAGTCGCGTTGTTGTTCGACCCATTGGCGGTCCTTGCCTTCGCCCTGCTCGACCTTCCAGCGCTCGCTGCACTGGCGCTGCAGCACCGGGCCGGCCAGCGTCTGCGCACCGGCCAGGCTGTCGGCGATGCCGCGCTGGGCCTCGCGCAGCCGGCCCTCGCGTTCGGCGACCACGTCGCTCACCAGGGCCAGCGCCCACAGCAGGCCCAGCATCACGCCGGCCAGCGCCAGCAACTTGCCGATGATCGGAAATCTCATGGCTGCTCCCTTGCCTCCTGTTCGAGAAGCAGCGGACTCTGGCGGGCTTCGGTGAACCCGGTGAGCGGTGCGTGAACTTCGTGTGAAGTGCCATGGCCTCGCGCGACTACACTGCCCCACGCCAGGCGCCGGCCCCCGAGCCCGCCCGCCCCCATCGTCGTGTCCTGCGCGAACGCCGCGCCGCATGCCGCCCTGCCACTCGGCCACGCCCTCGTCACAGCGGCATGGCCGGCTCTCCGCAAGGCCGCCGCATGCCGGGATACCAGACCCGCGAGGAGCGCGTCGACATCGTCGGCGCGGACAGCCTGCTCATCCGCTCGCTGCTCGACCGCCAGCAGTTCGCCGACCCGCACGGCCATGCCGCGGACGTCGGCATCTCCAGCGCCGCCTGGCCGCTGTTCGGCTGCCTGTGGCCGGCGGCGCTGCATCTGGCGGCGCAGATGGCCCGCCGGCCGCTGGTCGCGCAGGAGCGCATCCTCGAGGTCGGCTGCGGGCTGGCGCTGGCGAGCCTGGTGGCGCACCGCCGCGGCGCCGACGTGACCGCCTCCGATTGCCATCCGCTGGCCGCCGGCTTCCTGCTCGAGAACGTCCGCCTCAACGGCCTGCCGCCGCTGACCTATCGGCATGGCGACTGGGCGGCCGCACCGCTGGGCCCGCCGGTGCAGGGCGAGGCGATCGTCGAAGGCCGCTTCGACCTGATCATCGGCAGCGACGTGCTCTACGAGCGCGACGATCTCGGCCAGCTCGCGGCCTTCGTCGAGCGCCATGCACAGCCCGCCGCCGAGGTGCTGATCGTCGATCCGAACCGTGGCAACCGCGCGGCCTTTCATCGGCGCATGGCGACCGCGGGCTTCGTGATGACCGAGTCGCTGCTTGGTGCCGGTGCCTCGCGTGCCCGGCTGCTGAGCTACCGGCGCTGAACTACCGCAGCCACGGCATGCGGATGCCGTGCTGCCCGCAGAAGCGCAGCGTGACCTCGCGCAGCGGCGCATCGAGCCGCTGCCAGACCGGCCCGGCGATGTGCTCGGGCACGCCGCCAAAATGCGCTTCGGCGATGGCGCCGGCGATGCAGGCCAGCGTGTCCGAGTCGCCGCCGATCGAGATGGCGTTGCGCAGCGCGTCTTCGCAGTCCTCGGCCTCGAGGAAGGCGCGAACCGCGTGCGGCACCGTGCCCGCGCAGGACAGGTCGAAGGCGTAGCCGGGGCGCACGAGGTCCAGCGGTACCGAGAGGTCGTAGCCGAAGTTTGATTCGACGTAGAAGCGGATCTCGCCTTTCGTCGCGCCCTGGCGTGCCAGGAACACCGCAGCGGCCACGGCCTGCGCGCCCTTCACGCCATCCGGATGGTCGTGCGTGACGACCGTGAAACGCTCGGCCGCGGCGAGCACCTCGTCCAGCGTGTCGAAGGCCCAGGCCACCGGGCTGATGCGCATGGCGGCGCCGTTGCTCGAACTGCGCGGTGCGGGTGCGTCGTCGCCGCCATCGATCCAGGCGCGGAAGGTCGGGCCGAAGCCGGCACCCGGATAGAGCCCGTGCAGCTCGCGCATCGCCCGGCCCGGCGCCTCGCCGCTGAGCAGCGCGCGGGCCACCGCCACCGTCAGCACGGTGTCGTCGGTGACGCGGCTGGCCGCATCGAACAGCGGGAAGCTCTTGGACTTGACGTTGTTCCGCTCGAACACGGAACCGATCACGTCGCCGGCGATGGCACCGAACATGGTGCCGATGATAGGCCGCACGGCTGTCCGGTTTGTCGCAAAGAACACAGCACCACCGCGCGGGGCGAACGCGCTAAGTCCCTGATTCACAAGGGTTTGGGGATTGGCACGGCTCTCGCAATGGAGGCTGCGCCACCACCCTAGCGACGAAGGCCCGCGCCATGAGCAACACAGCGTTCGTATCGATAGTCGATCTCAAGCGCGGCCGCCAGGCTCTGAGCCCGGTCGCCCAGATCCTCGAGACCGCGGCCTCGGGCGGATGCTCGACCAGCGGCGGCGAAGGCAAGGCGAGCTGCGGATCCTCTGGCGGGCCCGACGACATGCCGGCGGAGATCTGGGAGAAGGTCAAGAACCACCCCTGCTACTCCGAAGAGGCGCATCACCACTACGCGCGCATGCACGTGGCCGTCGCGCCGGCCTGCAACATCCAGTGCAACTACTGCAATCGCAAGTACGACTGCAGCAACGAATCGCGCCCCGGCGTGGTCAGCCAGAAGCTCACGCCCGACCAGGCGGTGAAGAAGGTCGTCGCGGTGGCCAGCGAGATCCCGCAGATGACGGTGCTGGGCATCGCCGGCCCGGGTGATGCGCTGGCCAATCCGAAGAAGACCTTCGACACCTTCCGCATGCTGCAGGAGCAGGCACCGGACATCAAGCTGTGCCTGTCGACCAACGGCCTGGCGCTGCCGCAGATGGTCGACGAGATCTGCAAGTACAACATCGACCACGTCACCATCACCATCAACATGGTGGACCCGGCGGTGGGCGAGAAGATCTACCCGTGGATCTTCTGGGAGCACCGCCGCGTGACCGGCCGCGAGGCCGCCGAGATCCTGCACCGCCAGCAGATGCTCGGGCTGGAGATGCTCACTGCGCGCGGCGTGCTCACCAAGATCAACTCGGTGCTGATCCCGGGCATCAACGACGAGCACCTCTACGAGGTCAACCGCGAGGTGAAGAAGCGCGGTGCCTTCCTGCACAACATCATGCCGCTGATCAGCGAGGCCGAGCACGGCACGGTGTTCGGGCTGACCGGCCAGCGCGGGCCCACGGCGCAGGAGCTGAAGGCGGTGCAGGACGCCTGCATGGGCGGCGCGAACCTGATGCGCCATTGCCGGCAATGCCGCGCCGATGCGGTCGGCCTGCTCGGCGAGGACCGCAGCGACGAGTTCACGCTCGACAAGATCGACCAGATGGACGTGGTCTACGACCTCGACAAGCGCCGCGCCTATCAGGAGCGCGTCGAGGCGGAGCGGCAGGCGCAGCACGAGGCGAAGCTCGCGGCGCTCGATGCGGCCAGCGCCGACGACGGTGTCGATGCCGACATGAAGGTGCTGGTGGCCGTCGCCACCGAAGGCCACGGCAAGGTTAACCAGCACTTCGGCCATGCGACCGAGTTCCAGATCTTCGAGGTGAGCAAGGCTGAGGCGCTGTTCGTCGGCCACCGCCGCGTCGACCTTTACTGCCAGGGCGGCTACGGCGAGGACGAGCAGCTGCCTTCCATCGTCGGCGCCATCAACGACTGCCACGCGGTGCTGGTCTCGAAGATCGGCGCCTGCCCGCGCGACGAGTTGACCGCCGCCGGCATCGAGCCGGTCGACGAGTACGCCCACGAGTTCATCGAGAAGGCCGCGCTGTCGTGGTTCGCGGCCTACCGCGAGCGCATCGCGCGCGGCGAGATCGTTCACCAGCCACGTGGCGACGCGCGCATCCGCCAGGGCGCGTTCACCGCCGCCGCCTGAGTTCCGTCAGTCAAAGGAGACCGTCATGGCCCTGAAGATCATTGCCTCCATGTGCACCGGCTGCTCGGCCTGCGAGCCCGAATGCCCCAACGTCGCCATCCGCGAGAAGGGCGGCACCTTCATCATCGACCCGGCCAAGTGCACCGAGTGCGAAGGCCACTTCGACGCGCCGCAGTGCATCGCGGTGTGCCCGGTCGACGGCTGCATCAAGAAGGTATGAACGCCGCCATGATCCAGCCGAACGTCACCGTCACTGCTGCGGCCGAGAAGTTCATGCGCCGCATGGTGCGCTTCTCCGAACATCCGTCTGGCGGCTTCCGCCTCAGCGTCGCGCCGGGCGGCTGTTCGGGCTACAGCGCCGAGTTCACGGTCGAGTCGGCACCCAAGGGCGGCGACAGCGAACTCATGGTCAACGGCCTGCGGATCTTCCTGCCCGCCGAGAGCCGCCTGCTGCTCGACGGCGTGACGGTGGACTTCACCGAGACCGCCACCAGCGCCGGCCTGAGCTTCGTGAACCCGAACGCCGAGGCCTGCGGCTGCTCGACGGCCGGGGACAGCAAGCCGCCGGCGCAGGCCAGCGTCTCGCTGTCGTCGATCAAGCGGCTCTGAAGGACCCACAGGCCATGGACGCCGACTTCGACGCCGCCGTGCTCGGCCTGGCCTTGCCGCCGATGGTCGAGGCGGCGCTGGCCGAGGCCGGTGCGCAGCGCGGCGACCCGGTGCGCGCGATGGCGGCGCTGATGCGCGCGCAGTCGCTCGCGCCCGAGCACCCCGCGGTGCTGATCGCGTTCTACCGCCACCATTTCTACGGCCACCGGCTGATGATGGCGCGCGACGTGGCGCGCCGCGCGCTGCGGGTCGGCGCTCGCGCTCTCGGCCTGCCCGGCGTCTGGCGCGAGGTGCCGGAGGCGCCGCTGGCCGGCGCCCGCCACGATGCGGCGACACGCTTCTATCTGTTCGTGCTGAAGGGTTACGCCTACCTCAGCCTGCGGCTGGATGATGCGGTGGAGGCGCGTGATGCGCTGGCGCTGCTGCGTGCGCTCGACCCGGACGACTGCGTCGGCGCGGCGCTGCTCGAGGCGGTTCGCCAGCGTTCGCTGGCCGGTCTCGGCGGTGACGAGGACGGCGACGACACGGTCTACGTGCAGGCCACCGGCGCCGCCGCCTGGGCGCAGCTGCCGGTGGCGGCCTGAAGGACGCGGCGATGCACGCGGCCGACGCCAACGACATCCCGGCGATGGACTGGCACGGCGCAGCGATCGACGCGAGCACCTGCAGCGCCTGCGAACACGCCGCGCTGCGCGCCGACGGTGGCTGCGAGCCCGGCCGCTGCTGCATGCACGACGTCTACGCGCGCCGCATCGACCGCTTCTTCCGCACCCATCCGCAACTCGCCAACCAGCACCTCGCGCACGAGTACTTCGAGGTGCGCGCCATCGCGGCACGCTACGCCGACGTGTTCCGCCTCGGCGCCATGCTTGCCGACCCCGACGAGACGGTGCGCCTGCAGGTGGCGCTGCGGGTGCCGCAGCGGCTGCTGCTGAAGTTGCGCGACGACCCGCACCGCGAGGTGCGCATCCGCGTCGCGCTGCGCATCGAACTGCCGCAGATCACCTCGCTGCTGCACGACCCCGACTACCAGGTGCGCTGCATCGTCGCCAGGCGTGCACCCGAAGGCCTGCTGCCGCTGCTGATGCACGACAGCGACCTGCAGGTGCGCCAGGAAGTCGCGCGCCGTGTTCCCATGCCAGCGCTGTGGCGCATGGCCGCCGATGCGGCACCCGAGGTGCGGCGCATCGTCGCCGAGCGGCTGCCGGTGTCGCTGCTCGATGCGCTGGCCGCCGACACCGACTGGACGGTGCGCTGGGAGGCCGCCGGCCGCGCCGTCGGCGCCGCGCTCGATCGGCTGTGCGAGGACGAAGAGCCCGAGGTGCGTGAACGCGCCCGCGAACGGCTGATGGAGCCGGTCCATGGCTGACATCGCCCGCGACGACGACGTCATCGAGATCGCCCACCCGCCGCGCTTCGAGATGGGCGAGCGGGTCATCAGCCGCAGCGTGGTGCGCAACGACGGCACCTACAACGGCAAGGACATCGGCGAGGTGCTGGTGCACAAGGGCGAGGTCGGCTTCGTGCGCTCGATCGGCACCTTCCTGCAGCAGTTCTACATCTACGCCGTCGAGTTCACCGACAGCGGCCACCGCGTCGGCATGCGCGCCAAGGAGCTGTGCACGCTGGACCACCTGCCCGACGAGGTGATCGCGCAGCTCGGCGAACGCGCGGCGCAGCTCGATGCCATCCGCTGAAGGAGAACGACCATGATCGAGCCGCGCGAACCGAAATACCAGTGGGGCCAGCCGGTGGTGGCGGCCATCGATCTCTACAACGACGGCAGCCTGCCCGATGCACCGGCGGAAGACATCCTGCTCGTCGTCGCCGGGGGGCCCGGCGAGATCGTGCAGATCGGCCACCACGGTGAGGCCAACGTGCCGGTCTACCTGGTCGACTTCGGTGTGGCCGTGCTCGGTTGCCTGGAGGAAGAGATCGCGCCGATGGCGGAGGCGCTGGCGTGAACGCCATGTTGCAGAGTGCTCCGCAGGTGCTGGCGCTCGATCGCGCCCGCATCGCGCGGGCCCTCGGCCAGCGCGAACGCTACAAGTACGTGCGCCCGCGCGTGGAGCGTGAGGGCATGGGCTGGAAGGTGATCAGCCCGAACTGCTCGCGCAACGTCGACCCCGCCGGCGGCGAGATCGAGATCGCCTGGCTGGTGCCGGCCAGCAACGGCCAGTGGCTTCTGCATGCCCGCGACCATGGCGCCGGCTGCTGGGTGCTGAAGGCGGCGGGCCTGCGCATGGATGAGGCACTGCAGCGCCTGTGCAGCGATCCGCAGCGGGAGTTCTGGCGATGACTTCCGGCATCTACCTGGACCACAACGCGACGACGCAGCCGGCGCCGCAGGTGGTGGCCGAGATGTTCGACGCGCTGCAGCTCGCCTGGGCCAATCCGTCCTCGACGCATGCCCCTGGCCAGGCGGCGCGCCGCCTGCTTGCCGATGCGCGGGCACGGGTCGCCGCCTTCCTCGGCTGCCAGGGTGCCGAACTGGTCTTCACCAGCGGTGCCACCGAGGCCAACCACATGGCGGTGCTCGGCGCGCTGGCCGCGGCGCAGGGCCGGCGGCGCTGGGTGCTGTCGGCCGTCGAGCACCCGGGCCTGCTCACGCTCGCCCAGCGCCTCGCCGACGAGGGCGTGCCGGTGGACCGCATCGGCGTCGATGCGCAAGGCCGGCTCGACCTCGCCCAGGCCCGCACGCTGATCACCGACGACGTGGCCCTGGTCAGCCTGATGGGCGCCAACAACGAGACCGGCGTGCTGATGCCGCTGCGCGAAGTCGCCGAGCTGGCGCATGCGCGCGGCGCGCTGCTGCACGTCGACGCGACGCAGCTCGCCGGCAAGGCAGCGCTGTCCTTCGCCACGAGCGGTGCCGACCTGATGTCGGTCTCGGCGCACAAGATCGCAGGACCCAAGGGCACCGGCGCGCTACTGGTCCGCAAGGGCCTGGTGCTGCCGCCGCTGCTGTCCGGCCGCCAGGAGCGGCACCGCCGTGGCGGCACCGAGAACATTCCCGGCATCGCCGGTTTCGCCGCGGCCTGCGATCTCGCCGCGGCCACGCTCAGCGACGACATCGCCCGCCTGCTGGCGCTGCGCGAGCTGCTCGAAGCCGGTCTGGCGGCGATCGAGGGTGTGCAGATCTACGGCCGCGACGCCGCTCGGCTGCCCAACACGACCTGCCTGCGCTTCGGCGAGCTCGATGCCGAGCAGGTGCTGTCGCGGCTCGAGCGTGCCGGCATCGTCGCCAGCTCCGGCGCGGCCTGCAGTGCGGGCGGCACGCAGCCTTCGCATGTGCTGCTGGCGATGGGCGCGAGCGCAGCGCAGGCCAGGGCCGGCATCCGCTTCTCGCTCGGCCGTGACAGCCGCGCCGGCGACATCGCCGCCACGCTCGCCGCTGTGCAGCGCGTCATCGTTCCCCTGCTCGAACCCCAGCCCCTGGCCGCCTGATGCCGAAGGAAACCCCATGAAGGTGATGATCCGCAAGACCTCGACCGGCGCGCTGTCGGCCTACGTGCCGAAGAAGGACCTGGAGGAGCCCATCGTCGCGCAGGAGCGCGCCGAGCTGTGGGGCGGCACGGTCACACTGGGCAACGGCTGGACGCTGGCGCTGCCGGAGATGGCGCCGGGCACCGCGCTGCCGATCACCGTCGAGGCGCGGCGCCTCTCTGGTGATTGAGATGGACGCCGCCGTCCTCTCCGAAGCCATGACGATCGCGGACGCCGCGACTGGCGTGCGCGAAGCCGCCGCGGCCTTGCGCGCGCGCTTTGCCGGCCTGCGCGTGGTCGTGGTCGATGCCTTCGACATGCGCAGCGAAACGCCCACTGCGATCGGCGAGAAGCGCCAGCTCTACCTCGGCGCGAGCGACGGCCACTGCTGGTCGGTCACCACCGACGCCGGCCAGGCCGTCGGCTTCTTCATCGCCGAGAAGAGCTGAGCGATGTCCGATCAACTGCCCGACGACTGGCTGCTGCTTGCCGAGCCCGACAGCAGCGAACTCGAAGCCCAGCTGGTGCAGGCCGCGCTGGCCTCGCCGCGCTGGTCGGCCGGGCGCATGGTCGAGCGTTTCGAGGCCGGCTTCGCGCGCGAGATCGGCCGCGCGCATGCGGTGGCGGTGGCCAGCGGCACGGTGGGCACCTGGCTGGCGCTGCGTGCACTCGGCATCGGCCCCGGCGACGAGGTGATCGCCTCGTCCTATGGCTGGCACCAGGTCGCGCATGCGGTCACGCTGACCGGCGCGAAGCCGGTCTTCGCCGACATCGACTACTGGTCGGGCTGTCTTGATGCCACACGCGCCGCCGCGCAGATCACCCCGGCCACACGCGCGATCCTGGCCGGCAACGTCAACGGCCATCCGGCGGCCTGGGCGACGCTGCGTGAACTGGCCGATGCCCGCGGCCTCGCGCTGATCGAGGACTCGACCGAGGCGATCGGCTCGGTCTACCGCGGCCGGCCGGTCGGCAGCTTCGGCGATGTGTCGGTGTTCGACCTCTCGCAGCCCTCGCCGCTGTGCTGCGGCGAAGGCGGCATGCTGGTCACCGACGACGACCGCCTGGCCTCCGAGCTGCGCTACCTGCGCTCGCGCTCGCTGGTGGACCGCCGCTCGGTCTCGGTCGGCTCGCGCGTTCCGCTGCAGGCTTCCATGAGCGAGTTCACCGCGGCGCTCGGCGTCGCGCAACTGTCGCGGCTGGAAGAGATCCTCGCGCGGCGCAAGGCCGTCGAAGCGAGCTACCTTGCGCAGATGCTCAGCTTCGAGGGCATCAAGCCGCCCTACGTGGCACCGGGGGTCGATGCGGTGCACTGGATGCTCTACATCGTCCACCTCGGCAAGCGCTTCACCGCCAGTGCCTGCGCCGAGATCGTCGAGGACCTGGCCACCGAGTGCATCGAGTCCGTCATGTACTGCCAGCCGATGCACCAGCAGCACCACTACATGCAGCAGGGCTGGAAGCGCGGCGCGCTGCCGCTGACCGAGCGCATCGCCGACCGTGCGCTGGCACTGCCGCTGCACGGGTCGCTGACGCCCGAGCACATCGAGTTCATCGTCAAGACGCTGAAGGACTCGTCGATCAACGTCGGCGCCGGCGCCGCCATCTATTGAAAGCCACGCCATGAATCTGTCCGACATCGCCGCCGGCCTCGAGCGCGGCACGCTGGCCCCCTACCTCGGCCCGGGCCTGCTGTCGCTGTGCAGCGGCGCCACGCCGCCGGCCGACCCGCTGGCGCTGGCCGCGGTGCTGACCGCCAAGGTCTCGGTGCCGGGCAAGATCAAGAACCGGCTCACTGCCGCGGCGCAGTTCATCGAGAACTTCAAGCACCGCCAGACGCTGGTGAAGGGCATGAACGAGGCCTGCGCCATCCAGGCCACGCCCTCGCCGCTGCACCGTTGGCTGGCCGCGCTGAACACGCCGCTGATCGTCGACACCTGGTACGACGACACGATGCGCAGCGCACTCGCGCCACGCAGCGACTGGGCGGAGGTGCAGGGCCTGAGCCAGAGCGAGCATTTCGGCACCTGGACCGGCTGGTACGACGCTGCCGGCGCCCCGCTGCCGGACGCGGCGGACACCACCACCGTGCTCTACAAACCCTGGGGCGGCCACGCGCCGGCCGGCAACTACCTGGTCTCGGACAGCGACTTCGTCGAGGTGCTCACCGAGATCGACATCCAGACGCCGATCCCCGCGCTCGTGCAGCAGCGCCGCGCGGCGCTGGGTTTCGTCTTCCTCGGCTGCCGCTTCAACGACCAGCTGCCGCGTGCCTTCGCGCGGCAGGTGATGAAGCGCTCGGCCGGTCCGCACTTCGCCGTGCTGCCCGACGAGCCGACGCGCATGGAAGCGCGCTTCCTCGCCGAGCAGGGCATCACGCGCATCGACCTTTCCCTGGCCGACGTGGCGGCCGCGCTGTGCGGCGCGGCGCTGCCGGCCTGAACCACCCCTGGAGGACCATCGTGAGCACGCTGACCATCAACCCCGGCGCCTTGACGGCCGACATCACTTCCGGCAGCAACCTGCTGCAGGCCATCCTCGCCGCCGGCGGCAAGCTCGTCAGCCAATGCGGCGGCGACGCCAAGTGCGGCGCCTGCCACGTCTTCGTCACCGAAGGCCGCAAGGGCCTGAGCCGGCTCACCCCGGCGGAGAACGCCAAGCTCGACACCCTCGTCGGTGTCGGCAGCCAATCGCGCCTGGCCTGCCAGGCAACGCTGCTGGGCACCGAGGCGGTGACGGTGGAGCTGCTGGGGGCGCTGTCGGGCTGACGGCGCGAGAGGCGCCTGGGCTACTTCAGCTTGGCCCGCTCCGCGCGGCTGTAGTTCGAGAAATGCCCCTCGCGCGCCGCCGCGCGCCGGCCGGAGGCGATGATCGCCTGGCTCGTGCCCTGCGGCGCGGTGAGCGAGACCAGCTTGTCGAGCGCGGTGCTCGCGCAATGCGGGCAGGCGGGCACGCTGCTGCTGCGCACCAGCAGTTCGAACTGCTGGCCGCAGGCGTTGCAGCGGAAGTCGTGGATCGGCATGGAGGGCTCCTCAGTTGATGGTGGCCACGGCCTGGCGTTCGAGGGCGATCGCCACCAGCGCGCTGGCCTGGTCGGTGATGCGCTGCACCACCTCGCGATTCACGCGGCCGAGCCAGCGCTGCGGCAGGGCGCGCGCGCCGCAGCGTGCGCCGGCCAGCATGCCGACCAGGGCGCCGCTGGTGTCGGCGTCTTCGCCGAAGTTGACGGCGGTGGTCACCGCCGCCTCGAAGTCGTCATGCAGCAAGATGCAATGCAGCACCGTCTGCACGGTGTCGACCACGTAGCCGCTGGCGCGGCCGGGGTAGGGCTGGAAGCGGAAGGCCGGCTGTGCGTCGACGAGAGCCGCGACGTGGCGCGCCAAGGCTTGCCCATCGGCGCCGGCGAGCAGCGCGCGCAGCAGGCGGCCCATGCCGAGCACCGCGGCATCCGACAGCGGGTGGTGGTGGGTGATGCGCGCCTGCGCGAGCGACACACGCTCGAAGGTGTCGTCGTCGCCCAGCGTGGCCAGCACGGCCGGCAGGTTGCGCATCAGCGCGCCGTTGCCGGCGTCACCTTCGTTGGGCGGCCCGCTCAGGCTGCCGTCGCGCAGGAAGCGCTGGATGCCGCGCCGGCAGGTGTTGCCGCAATCCACCGGCTTGCCGCGCCACCAGGCCAGGTAGGCCTCGGCGATGAGCTGCGTGTCGAAGCGGCGGCCGAGCCGTTCGCCGCGCAGCAGCGCATCACCCAGCGCCAGGCTCATCGTCGTGTCGTCGGTGACCTGCCCGGGCGGCAGCTTCAGCCAGCCGCTGCCGATGATGTGCCGGTGCACCCCGCCCTGCGCGGCGAAGCGATGGGCGATCTCGCGCGGCGTCATGAACTCGACGGTGGCGCCGAGCGCGTCGCCGATGGCCAGGCCGAGGTAGGCGCCCAAGGCGCGATCGAAGATCGTGCCCACCGAGCCTTCGCTGGTCAGCAGCGTGCCGACTTCAGTCATAGCGGGCCTCGACTTCGTAGTTGCCGCCGATCGCCAGCACCTCGGCCTCACCGTGCAGCGAGGTGGTGTTCAGGAGCCCCGGCACCAGCAGCAGCTTGGCCATCGGCACGCGGGCCTCGAAGACCCAGTCGCCAAAGCACTGCGCCTGCTCGGCCGTGGTGCTGAACGAGACGAGGTTGTTCAGCCGCACGGTGCAGCGCCGCTCGCGCAGCGAACCGTCGACGATCTGTTCCTCGCAGCGCGTGCTGCCGCGCCACAACGTGACGTGGGCGCCGCTGCCCAGCAACGCGAAGCGCGCCAGCATCCACTGGCAGAACTCGAACAGCAGGTCGAGCTGCTGGAAGATGCTGTTGTTGTGATAGCGGCTGGCCGCTTTCTGTTCGAGGTAGGCGATCCATGCCGGCGAGGGGAAGCGCGCCAGCGGCACTGCGTGGAAGGCCGGCACGAGGCCGAAGCGGCTTTCCACCCAGCCCTTGAGCACCGCCCCGGCCGCGCTGTTCGAGTCCAGCCCCCAGCCCTGCAGCAGCTTGAGGTAGCTTGAGCGCCAACGTCGCCGTTCGTTCGGCCCGTCGCCTTCGCCGGGTTCGGGCCGGGCCAGGCCGAAGGCCAGGCTCATGTAGTGCGCGAACACGTCGCGGGCCTCGTCTGCACTCCCGCATCGCGCCAGCAGCGCGAACAGGCCACTGTTCGTCTCGCGCGTGCCGGCGATGTGCAGTGACTGCGGGTGCGCGTTGAAGGCCGAGCTCGCCAGCAGCGGCGCGGGCACGCCGACCAGGTTGGTCGTGTACCAGCGCCGGGGATCGGCTTCACCAGCGGCCTCCAAGCGAGACTCACACAGGCCGGTTCTCGTTCGGGTTGCGCACCGGGCCCATCAGCTTCAGGCCCTCGTCGTAGGTGATGGTGTCGAAGGTGATGTCGAACTTCAGCGCGGCGTCGGCCACGCGGTCGGTCTTGCCGGCGGTGTCGAGCTTCTTCAGCTCGGTCTTCTCCAGGTACAGCAGTTCGAGCAGCTCGTTGTAGACCGTGGCCTCGTCGATCGGCAGCACATAGAACATGGCGCCGCGCAAAGGCACCTGGTACTTCTTGCTCAGGTCGATGTTGTTGCAGAAGAGGAAGTACTTGCCACCGGCCGACAGCGTGTCGCCCAGCGTCTCGGCCACGTCCTTCAGGTGCTCGAAGCTGAGCAGGTAGCCGGCGAAGAAGGCGAGCTTGGGGTCACCGACCTGCGCCACCGCGATGACCTGGTCGCAGGTCAGCTCGGGCGGGCGCGCTTCGTCGGCCAGCTTGGCAGCGAAGCGCAGCGCCAGTTCGCCGCGGAAGCCGAAGCGCCCCGGCTTCTTCGTCGGCGCCTTCAGCACCGGGTTGAGCAGGCGGCCCTCGGACTCGAGGCGGGCGAAGGCGGTGTCGGCAAGGCCGGGTTCGGCGAGGGTGGTGCTCATCAATGGCTCCGGTGGGTGGATGGGGCTTTCGCGAGGTGATCGGCGACCTTGCCGAAGGCGGCGAGCAGTTCGCTGCGCAGCGCCTCGTCGGCACAGGTTTGTTGAAGCGCGTCTTGCATGCAGGCCATCCAGGCATTGCGCGCGGCGGCATCGAGGCCGAAGGGCGCATGCACGCGGCCGAGCCGCGGCGGGCCGCGTTCAGGCGAGTACAGCTTCGGGCCGCCCAGCCATTCGCTCAGGTACAGGCGCAGCACGGCCTTGGTGTGCGACAGGTCGGCGGCATGCATCGCGCGGATGTCGCGCGCGTCTTCGCGCTGGTCCATCGCGGCATAGAAGGCATCGACCAGCTGCGCGACCGCAGCCTCGCCACCGAGCCGCCGGTAGTGCGGGTTCGAAGCGGCGGCGACGATGGGCAGGGCGCTCATGGACCAGCACAGAGCAACCGGCGTACCACCACGCACACGATGACAGCGACGCCCGGTGGCGCGTGCAACCCGACGCGCAACGAACGTCACGCGGCCTTCGCCATTGTCGTGTTTCGAACAATCGCACAAGCCCTCACGCAGCACCCTCGAACCGCGTGTTTCCCTCGTGAAAACAAGCACTTGAGTCAAGACGGGCAGGGTGGCACGCGCATTGCGATGAAGAGCCTGCGCGGACCCCCTATCAGGCCCCGAGGGACCTTCCAAGAAGACCCATAGAGGCACCGAAGGCTGCATAGAGATCGCGACGACCGTACCCGCATCGTCAACTTCTCAACGGAACACACAGGAGCACTGAAATGGCAAAACTTCGGCAGATCGCCTTCTACGGCAAGGGTGGCATCGGCAAGTCCACCACCTCGCAGAACACGCTGGCCGCCCTCTCCGAGATGGGCCAGAAGATCCTCATCGTCGGCTGCGACCCCAAGGCCGACTCGACCCGCCTGATCCTGCACGCCAAGGCGCAGGACACCATCCTCTCGCTGGCCGCGGAAGCGGGTTCGGTGGAGGACCTCGAGCTCGAGGACGTGATGAAGATCGGCTACCGCGACATCCGTTGCGTCGAGTCCGGCGGCCCGGAGCCGGGTGTGGGCTGCGCCGGCCGCGGCGTCATCACCTCGATCAACTTCCTCGAAGAGAACGGCGCCTACGACGGTGTCGACTACGTCTCCTACGACGTGCTCGGCGACGTGGTCTGCGGCGGCTTCGCGATGCCGATCCGCGAGAACAAGGCGCAGGAGATCTACATCGTCATGTCCGGCGAGATGATGGCCATGTACGCGGCCAACAACATCTCCAAGGGCATCCTGAAGTACGCCAACAGCGGCGGCGTGCGCCTGGGCGGCCTGGTCTGCAACGAGCGCCAGACCGACAAGGAACTCGAGCTGGCCGACTCGCTGGCCAAGATGCTGGGCAGCAAGCTGATCCACTTCGTGCCGCGCGACAACATCGTGCAGCACGCCGAGCTGCGCCGCATGACCGTGCTCGAGTACGCGCCGGATTCCAAGCAGGCGCAGGAGTACCGCGACCTGGCGACCAAGATCCACGCCAACGCGGGCAACGGCACCATCCCCACCCCCATCACGATGGACCAGCTGGAAGACCTGCTGATGGAGCACGGGATCATGAAGTCGGTCGACGAGTCGCTGGTCGGCAAGTCTGCCGCCGAGCTGGCCGCTGAGGCTGCGGCAGCCTGACACCCACGAAGGAGTGCACCATGTCCATGACGGTTGAAGAGCGCAAGGCCGCCAACAAGGCCTTGATCGACGAAGTCCTGAAGGCCTACCCCGACAAGATGGCCAAGCGCCGTGCCAAGCACATCGGCCAGTACGAGGAAGGCAAGCCGGACTGCGGCGTGAAGTCCAACATCAAGTCGCTGCCCGGCGTGATGACCATCCGCGGCTGCGCGTACGCCGGCTCGAAGGGCGTGGTCTGGGGCCCGATCAAGGACATGGTGCACATCTCGCACGGCCCGGTGGGCTGCGGCCAGTACAGCTGGGCGGCACGCCGCAACTACTACATCGGCACCACCGGCATCGACACCTTCGTGACGATGCAGTTCACCTCCGATTTCCAGGAGAAGGACATCGTCTTCGGCGGCGACAAGAAGCTCGACAAGATCATCGACGAGATCCAGGAGCTGTTCCCGCTGAACAAGGGCATCTCGATCCAGAGCGAATGCCCGATCGGCCTGATCGGCGACGACATCGAGGCGGTGTCGAAGAAGAAAAGCAAGGAACTCGACGGCCACACCATCGTGCCGGTGCGCTGCGAGGGCTTCCGCGGCGTCAGCCAGTCGCTCGGCCACCACCTGGCCAACGACGCGATCCGCGACTGGGTGTTCGACAAGATGGACGCCAACAAGCGCCCCGAGTTCGTCAGCACACCCTACGACGTCACCATCATCGGCGACTACAACATCGGCGGCGATGCCTGGTCGTCACGCATCCTGCTGGAAGAGATCGGCCTGCGCGTGATCGCGCAGTGGTCGGGCGACGGCACCATCGCCGAGCTGGAGAACACGCCCAAGGCCAAGCTCAACCTCATCCACTGCTACCGCTCGATGAACTACATCAGCCGGCACATGGAAGAGAAGTACGGCATCCCCTGGGTCGAGTACAACTTCTTCGGCCCGACCAAGATCGCGCAGAGTCTGCGCGAGATCGCCAGCCATTTCGACGACACCATCAAGGCCAACGCCGAGGCGGTGATCGCCAAGTACCAGCCGCTGGTCGACGCGGTGATCGCCAAGTACAAGCCGCGCCTGGAAGACAAGACGGTGATGCTGTACGTCGGCGGACTGCGCCCGCGGCACGTGATCGGCGCGTACGAGGACCTGGGCATGAAGGTGGTCGGCACCGGCTACGAGTTCGGGCACAACGACGACTACCAGCGCACCACGCACTACATCGGCGACGCGACGCTGATCTACGACGACGTGACCGGCTACGAGTTCGAGAAGTTCGTCGAGAAGATCCAGCCGGACCTGATCGGCTCGGGCATCAAGGAGAAGTACGTGTTCCAGAAGATGGGCGTGCCGTTCCGGCAGATGCACAGCTGGGACTACTCCGGCCCGTACCACGGCTACGACGGCTTCGCGATCTTCGCGCGCGACATGGACATGGCGATCAGCTCGCCGGTCTGGAAGCTCGCCAAGGCCCCGTGGAAGCAAGCGGCCTAAGTCATACCCCATCTCCCGGAGAACACTATGCCCCAATCAGCCGACAAGGTCATCGACCACGAACTGCTGTTCCGTGAGCCGGAGTACCAGAAGATCTTCGCCGACAAGAAGGCGAACTTCGAGTTCAACCATTCCGACGTGAAGATCGCAGAGATCCGCGACTGGACCAAGAGCAAGGACTACAAGGAGAAGAACTTCGCCCGCGAGGCGCTGACCGTCAACCCGGCCAAGGCCTGCCAGCCGCTGGGCGCGGTGTTCGTGGCCAACGGCTTCGCCAAGACGCTGTCTTTCGTGCACGGCTCGCAGGGCTGCGTGGCCTACTACCGCAGCCACTTCTCGCGCCACTTCAAGGAGCCGACGTCGTGCGTCAGCTCCTCGATGACCGAAGACGCGGCGGTGTTCGGCGGCCTTAACAACATGGTCGACGGCCTGTCCAATGCCTACAGCCTCTACAAGCCGGAGATGATCGCCGTCAGCACCACCTGCATGGCGGAGGTGATCGGCGACGACCTCAATGCCTTCATCAAGACCGCGAAGGAGAAGGGCAGCGTGCCGGCCGAGTTCGACGTGCCGTTCGCGCACACGCCGGCCTTCGTCGGCAGTCACGTGACCGGCTACGACAACGCGCTGCTCGGCGTGCTGCAGCACTTCTGGGACGGCAAGAGCAAGACCACCGAACCGCTGGTGCGCGTGCCCGACGACAGCATCAACTTCATCGGCGGCTTCGACGGCTTCGTGGTCGGCAACATGAAGGAGATCAAGCGCATCTTCTCGCTGTTCGGCGTGAAGGTGAACGTGATCTGCGATCCGTCGGAGGTGTGGAACACGCCCACCGACGGCGAGTTCCGCATGTACGAGGGCGGCACCACCAAGGCCGAGGTCGAGGCGGCGCTGCACGCCAAGGCGACCATCGTCTTCCAGGAGTTCTGCTGCGAGAAGACGAGCAAGTACATCGCCGAGAAGGGCCAGGAGGTGGTGGTGCTCAACGCGCCGGTGGGCGTGGCCGGCACCGACCGATTCATCATGGCGATCTCGCGCCTGACCGGCAAGCCGGTGCCCGCCGAGCTGGAGCGCGAGCGCGGCCAGCTGGTCGATGCGATGGCCGACAGCCAGGCCCACCTGCACGGCAAGCGCTACGCGTTGTACGGCGACCCCGACCAGATGATCGGCTACACCGAGTTCCTGCTCGAGCTGGGTGCCGAGCCGGCGCACGTGCTGGCCACCAACGGCAACGACGACTGGGCGGCCAAGCTGCAGAAGGTGTTCGACGCCTCGCCCTACGGCGCGAACTGCAAGGCCTACCCGAAGCGCGACCTGTGGCACCTGCGTTCGCTGCTGCACACCGAGCCGGTGGACTTCCTGATCGGCAACACCTACGGCAAGTACCTGGAGCGTGACACCGGCGTGCCGCTGATCCGCCTGGTGTTCCCGATCTTCGACCGCCACCACTACCACCGCTTCCCGACCTGGGGCTACAACGGTGCACTGTGGCTGCTGACGATGCTGCTCGACGAGTTCTTCGAGACCCTGGATGCCAACACGATCATCCCGGGCAAGACGGACTACAGCTACGACATCATCCGATAGGCGCTGCCATGGCCAACGTGACCTTCACCTCGCCGCGCCTGCAGCGCGACGTCACCGTCTACGCGGTGGCGGGCGACACCCACACGCTGCTGTCCGTCGCCAAGCAGCACAAGGTGCCGCTGAACTTCGAGTGCGAGAACGGCGAGTGCGGCTCCTGCCTGATCCAGGTCAGCGTGCTGTCGGGCAAGGCGCCGGTCGGCATGTCGCTGACCGAGAAGGAGAAGACGGTGCTGCGCTATGCCGGCAAGATCACGCAGGCGCAGATCGACGACGCCGAGACGAACGACCGGCCACCGCCCTGGCGGCTGGCCTGCCAGTTCATCGTGCGCCACGAGGACGTGCTGGTGACGTTCTGATCCGCCGTGCCGGCGTGGACCGCCGGCACGGCTCAAATCGCCATCGCGGCAGCGATGCTGTCGCGTGCGGCCTTGTTCATGCGGATGTGGTACGGCAGGAAGGTGAGCCGCTCCTCGACCGTCGGTGCGCCCGGCGTGGAGACGTAGTAGGAGCCGCCGAGCGCCGCACCGTCGCGGATCAGCGATCCGGTGTAGACGTTGCCGTTGAGCTGGAAGTAGATGCGGTGCTGCACCGTGCTGCTCAGCGTGGCCGACACCGGCCGCGGCGCCGTGGCCACCCAGACGGGTACGCCGTCCACCGTGCCCAGCGTGCCGTCGGCCAGGTGGTAGGTGGTGGCGTCGCTGTTCGAGACCAGGCCGGTGGTCAGCGCTGCCTCCAGCGTGGTGCCGCTCACGCAGGGCGTGATGTTCGTATCGGTGGTGGCACCGATGCAGTCGAACGCGGTGTAGCGGTCGCCGAGGTTCGTCGACGTGTACTTGACGTAGCCCGCGTCGGCCGCGTAGGTGGCGCCAGCCGTGAACACCGCGGGGTTGGCGAAGAAGGAGTTGAACCACTGCGCGAACTCGGCCGGCGTTGCGGACAGGTTCCCCGTCAGCGACACCGACGTGTAGTCGCTGCGGACCTGCGAATAGGCGACCGTGGTGTTGTCGGCGGCCAGCGCGTCAACGCGCACATCGCTGCCCACGTACGAGATGCGGTTGGAGGCCTGCAAGGTCGGCACCACCAGGATCGCACCGTTCTTCAGGATGCGCGTCGGACCGGCGCTGGTCAGCGCCAGGCTGCCGGCGAGGTTGGTCGGTGCCGACTGCGGATTGGTCTGCGGGCCGGCGGTCAACGGGGACTGCGCGAGCACCGAGAACTCGGAGTAGGCGTAGTTGTTGCCGCTGGTTTGCGGGCCAGACAGGTTCAGGTTCCAGCGCAACCGGTGGCTGCCGGCGGCTGGCGCCAGAGCCAGGCTCTCGAAGACCTGCTGGTTGGTGCTGGCCAGCAGGCTGAGCGTGGCCGCCGTGCTCGTCACGCTGCCGTCGGCGTTGCTGACGGTCACGCTGTACTGCGCGCCGTGATCGAGGTGGCTGGCCGCGGGCGTGGTGTAGGAGGAGGCTGTGGCGCCGGTGATCGCCGTGCCGTTGCGGCGCCACTGGTACGACAGGCCTGTGCCGGTGGCCGTCACCGAGAAGGTGGTGCTCGCGTCAGTCAGCACCGATTGAGCCGACGGATGCGCCGAGATCACCGGCGGGTTGGCCGGCGGCACCGCAGGATCCGAATCGCCTCCCCCGCCACAGGCCGCCAGCGCGCCCACCAGAATCCCAGCCAGCGCACACCGTGCGAATGCTCTCGCCACCATGTCGATCTCCCTCCCAGGGTATGTTGTATGGATACAGGTCGCCGCCCATGGGCGCGCGCCCGAGCGAGGACTCTAGGCAAGCCGCTGCGCTCCAGGCAACACCGGGCTTGCGCGGCTTGACTTCGCCACGCGAATCAGATGCCGGCCTGCCCCGACTCCTTGAAATCGCGTTCCCGGGGAGCGGCTTCGGTCCGATACTTGCTACCAGCCCTGCACGACGTGCTGTCCAGAGGAGTGGCTCAGTGGCAAAGATCCCGCCCGGCGTCGGGCCGCGCTTTCCGCAGGTGGTGGTGCTGTTCGGCGCCACCGGCGACCTGGCGCGGCGCAAGCTGCTGCCCGGGCTCTACCACCTGGCCAGCGCGGGTTTCATTCCCGGCTACCGCATCGTCGGCGTCTCGCTCGACGATCTGAATGCCGATGGCTTCCGCGACCTCGCCAAGGCATCCATGGCCGAGTTCTCCAGCCGCAAGCTGGTCGAGGCCGACTGGCAGGCCTTCGCGGCGAAGCTCGACTACGTGCCGCTCGGTGCCGGTGCGGCCACGCTGAAAGCGGCCGTCGAGCGCGCCGAGAAGGAGCTCGGCGTCGAGTGCCGTCGCCTGCACTACCTGAGCGTGCCGCCCAGCGCTGCGCTACCGGCCGTGCGTCTGATCGGCGAGGCGCAGCTCGTCGAGCGCTCGCGCATCGTGATGGAGAAGCCTTTCGGCACCGACCTGGCCAGCGCGGTGTCGCTCAACGCGAAACTGCATGAGGTGTTCGCCGAAGACCAGATCTTCCGCATCGACCACTTCCTCGGCAAGGAGCCGGCGCAGAACATCCTCGCCTTCCGCTTCGCCAACGGCCTGTTCGAGCCGATATGGAACCGCAACTTCATCGACCACGTGCAGATCGACGTGCCGGAGACGCTGGGCCTGGGCAAGCGCTCGGCCTTCTACGAGCAGACCGGCGCCTACCGCGACATGGTGGTGACGCACCTGTTCCAGATCCTCGCCTTCATGGCGATGGAGCCGCCCACCGCGCTGGAACCGGCGCCGATCAGCGAGGAGAAGAACAAGGTCTTCCGCAGCATGCTGCCGATCCAGCCGGGTGACGTGGTGCGAGGCCAGTACAACGGCTACCGTGACGAGGAGGGCGTCGACGCCGAGAGCGAGACCGAGACCTTCATCGCGCTGAAGTGCTTCATCGACAACTGGCGCTGGGCCGGCGTGCCCTTCTTCCTGCGCACCGGCAAGCGCATGGCCGAGGGCCAGCGCATCATCTCGATCGCCTTCCGCGAGCCGCCCAAGAGCATGTTCCCGCCGGGCTCGGGCGTCGGCGCGCAGGGGCCGGACCACCTGACCTTCGACCTTGCGGACGCGTCGAAGATGTCGCTGTCCTTCTACGGCAAGCGGCCGGGGCCGGGCATGCGGCTGGACAAGCTGAGCCTGCAGTTCGCGATGCACGACACCGGCCTGGCCGGCGAGGTGCTGGAAGCCTACGAGCGGCTGATCCTCGACGCGATGCGCGGCGACCGCACGCTGTTCACCACCGCGGAGGGCATCGAGCGGCTGTGGCAGGTGTCGACCCACCTGCTCGAGTCACCGCCACCGGTGCGGCTGTACCCGGCCGGCTCCTGGGGGCCGAAGTCGATCCACCAGCTGATCGCGCCGCATGCCTGGCGGCTGCCCTTCGAGCGCGCCTGGCGCAACCCGAACAAGCTCGGCGGCTGAGTCCCATCCGCTGGCATCAAAGCTGCATTGCAGAGGCAAAAGGCACTGCGCACGGACCTTCGTGTCGCAAAGCCGACAAGCCCTGCCACGTCGATTGCGAGGTGACCATGCATCCCGAGCCCATCCTGATCCGCACCACCCACGACGGCCGGCGCGTCGAGGTGATCGGCCGCCATCTCTGCCTCGACGGCCGGCCCGAAGCGGATGAACTCGTCGTGCTCGACGAGCACCCGAACCGGCAGGCCATCCTGAAGGCGGTGCCGCTGGCCACGCATGTCGCCGGCCGGCTGCCGCTGACGCTGCCCGAGGCCTCGGTGGCGCAGGCGGCGCTGCGCCGCGCGCAGGACGACTTCGACGGTTCGCCGCAGGCCGCGCGCGAGCGGCTGCGCCAGGTGGTGTGGCGCAAGTCGGTCGGCGACGGCGTGGAGTAGCCCTCGATGATCCACGTCCTCGAGATGCCCGAGGCGGCGCAGCCGCGGGTCTGGTTCGCCTTCGACGCCGACGACCTGCTGCGCAAGCTCGACGGCAGCGAAGCCGGCGCGCTGCACGCGCAGGGCCGCTGCCGTGTCTTCGCCGACGAATCGGCTGCGCTGGCCGCCTTCGAGCGTGCCGACGATCCGGCCTGGCAAGGTGAAGGCTGGCGCGCGCGCTGGGCGCTGCGCGAGCAGCTGGTCGCACTCGAGGTGCTGGCCGACGATCTCTGATACGCACTGGCGTTCACGGCCCTGTGCTGGACGTCTGGTGGCATGCCCGACGCTCAAAGGAGGCACGAAAGCCGATGCCCGCAGCCTTCAGCAAGGGGCCGCGGCCCGCCGGTCGCCTACTTGGGCAGCTCCGGCCGCCCCAGCCCGGCGAACGCGCTGTCGTCGATGATGTCGACGAAGCCCGAGGCAGCAAACGGCGCCGGCGCGGTGTTGCGCTCGCGAAGCTCCTTGCGTGCGAAGAACTTCGCCTGCGCGGCCGCCGGCAGGTCGGTGATGCGCAGCAGGCCCTTGGCCATCAACACCTCGAGCAGGTCCTCGAGCACGCGCACGGTGTCGGCGTCGAGCCGCTGGTAGGCATCGGCGTTGTCTTCGCGGCCGAGGAAGCGCTGCACCTCGTCGGCGGTCTGCGGCAGGTACTCGACGGCGTCCAGCGTCGGCGAGCGGTGCAGGCTCTCGATCTCGCCCTGGGCATTGCGATGGACATAGGGCACGGGGGTTCTCCTGCGCGGGGTGCGTGGCTGCGTTGGTTCAGTGCGTCTGCGCGTGCCAGCGTCCGAGCAGCTCGCGCCAGGGCCTGAGTTCGCTCCGCGCCGGCGGCAAGGGCTGCGCATCGACACGCGGCCAGAGCTGCTGCTCGTCGAAGCTGAACACCGGCACCAGGTCGTCGCGCTGCGAGAGCGGCACGATCAGCACGTTGATCGAGTCGAGCACCCATGGGTCCTCGAAGGGCTGGCGCGCCGTGGCCACCATGTGGACACGGCGCAGCGGCGGCGTCTCGAGCGGCCGGCGCCCGGTGTAGAGCAGCCGCAGCGCGGGCGTCGGCACGCCGCTGGCGCGCAGCAGGAAGAACTTGGCGATGGCCGAGTCCTCGCAGTCGCCGGCACCGCGGGCCAGCGTCTCGTAGGGGGTGGCCCAGGTGTCGCGGTCGGGGTCGTCGGGCTGCTGGTCGACGAGCTGGTTGACCCAGTCGTTGATGAAGGCCAGGCGCTCGTGCAGGCCCAGCCGCGCGGCGCTCGTCGCCAGGTCGTCGAACTCGTGCCGTGCGCGCTGCAGCGCCGGCGCCGTGATGCCCGATTCGCGCGGTGCGCACCAACTCGCCGAAGAGAGCGAACCCAGGCCGGTGGAGACGGCGAACACGCCGAACTCGCGCCGCCGCACGCACGACGCAGCGGCATCGGTGCGATCTCCCGCCTGGTTCGGAATCCACTGCTGCACAGCGCGCCCTTCCCGCAGGTGGTGGCCTCGTCGCCGAGGCCAGCATGAGTTTTCAGACTCTGCAGCCATGCTATGCCTCCGCTCGCGCGCGTGCCGCTTTTCCTCCGCCATCGCTGTGGCTTGTGCGTCATCCGGCGCCTGCGAGTGACGGGTGCGTTGCGACAGAGGCAGGCGCATGTCACTTCTGTTCAGCCGAGCGAAGACCTGCGCGACCCGCCCTGACATACTCGGCGCCTCTTCCCACAAGCAAGGAGACGACATGGCAGCACAGATCGACTTCAAGCGCCCGGACGGGCAGTCCGTGAAGGGCTGGCTGGCGCAGGCCGAGCAGCCGCTCGGCGCGGTGGTGGTGATCCAGGAATGGTGGGGCGTGAACGAGCAGATCCGTGGCGTGGCGCAACGCTTTGCCGATGCCGGCTTCACCGCGCTGGTGCCCGACCTCTACCGCGGCAAGAGCACGGTCGAGGCCGAGGAGGCGCACCACCTGATGACCGGCCTGGACTTCGCCGATGCCGCCTCGCAGGACGTGCGCGGCGCGGTGCAGTACCTGAAAGCGGCGAAGCTCGGCAACGGCAAGGTCGGCGTGACCGGCTACTGCATGGGCGGCGCGCTCACCGTGCTGGCCGCGACGATGGTGCCCGAGGCCGATGCCGCGGTGGTCTGGTACGGCCTGCCGCCGCTGGAGTACGTGGACGCCGGCAAGATCCGCATCCCGCTGCAGGCGCACTGGGCGACGCAGGACGGCGCCTTCCCGATCGCCAGCGTCGACGGCCTGGAGGCGAAGTTCACGGAAGCGAAGGTCTGCTACGAAGGCCACCGCTACCTGGCCCACCACGCCTTCGCCAACGAGAACGCGCAGGGCCGCAACCGCATCGCGATCACGCAGTACGACGCCGCCTGGGCGCAGATGGCCTGGGACCGCACGATGCGCTTCTTCGGCACCACGCTGGCGTGATCATCCGAGGCTGACCGGCACGAAGATCTGCTGCCCGTCGCGCAGCACCTCGCCGACCTGTTCGATGCGCCGCACCGGCCGGCCGAAGGGCTCGGCCTGCGCATCCGGGCCGGCGTCGTCGGAATCGTCCACGCCGATCTGGTGCAAGCCGGCCACCGTGACGCCCACCACCGCCGGCGTGGCAGTGAGCCTGCGGGACATGGAGGCTCCTTCGTTGGTGGCGCTGCGCGAGGGGCAGCGCATGGCTTGCCAGCGCTCGGGCGATGGCTTCGCGGTGGCGCTGGTCGACCTGGACCACTTCGAGCGCATCAACGACGCCGTCGATGCCTTGGTCGAACGCGCCGACCGAGCGATCTACCAGGCCAAGTCGCAGGGCCGCGACCGGGTGGTGACGCTGCCGGAAGCGGCGACGCCGGCCTGAAGCGATGGACCGTCGAGCGGTTCATGCCGGGGCCGTTCCGCCGCGCGTGGGCTGGCCTTAGTCTCTCCACCCATGGACTCCCTCATCGCCGCCGCCGGGCGCGCGCTGGCCGCGGGCGATGCGCTCAGCGCGCTCAAGCGTGTCGCGCTGCGCAACGACCCGCCGGCGCTGGCACTGCGCGGCATTGCGATGGCGCAGCTCGGCGAACTGGCGCGCTCGCGCGAGTTGCTGCGCCGCGCCGCGCGCGGCTTCGGCAGCCACGAGGCGCTGGCGCGTGCGCGCTGCGTGGTCGCCGAGGCCGAGGTGGCGCTGGCGCTGCGTGAACTCGGTGGCTCGCCGCGCACCCTCGCGGCCGCCGCGCAGGCGCTCGAGGTGCGCGCCGACCACGCCAACGCCACCCATGCGCGCCTGATCGCGGTGCGCCGGCTGCTGCTGCTCGGCCGCATCGGCGAGGCCGCTGCGGCACTCGCCGGGCTCGACATCCGCAGCCTCGCCTCGCCGTCGCTGGTGGCGTTGGCCGAGCTGGCCGTGGCCGAGGTGGCGCTGCGCACGCTGCGCACCGGGCCGGCCCGTGCGGCGCTGCAGCGCGCGCAGGCGGCGGCCGAGTCTGCTCGTGTGCCTGCGCTGCTGGCCGAAGTGGCCGAGGCCGCTGCCGTGCTCGAGCGCCCCGCCGCGCGGCGCTGGCAAGCGGGCGAATGCGCAATGCTGCGCCTGGCCGAGGTGGAAGCGCTGCTCGCCTCGGGCGCGCTGGTGGTCGATGCCTGCCGGCGCGGCCTGCGCAGCGGCAATGCCTGGTGGCCGCTCGGGCGCCGGCCGGTGCTGTTCACGCTGCTGCGCGCGCTCGCCGAAGGCTGGCCGGCCGACGTCGATCGCGATGCGCTGATCGCGCGGGCCTTCCGCATTCGCCGGACCGACGAGACGCATCGTGCGCGCCTGCGCGTCGAGATCGGCCGCCTGCGTGCGCTGGTCGCGCCGGTGGCGCGCATCGAGGCCAGCGAGCGCGGCTACGCGCTCGCGCCGCACGGCGAAGAGGAGGTGATCGTGCTCGTGCCGCCGATCGAGGGCGGCGAGGCCTCGCTGCAGGCGCTGCTGGCCGATGGCGCCGCCTGGTCGACGTCGGCACTCGCGCTCGCGCTGGGCGAGAGCCAGCGCACCGTGCAGCGGGCGCTGGCCGAGCTGGAAGCCGCGGGACAGGTACGCGCCATCGGCCGTGCGCGCTCGCAGCGCTGGGTCGCGCCGCCCCTGGCCGGATTCACGACGATCTTGTTACTCCCAGCTTCGCTGCCGCTTGCCTAGAGTGCCCTCACGGCGCCGATGCGGGCGCCGCAACCCTGACACCCGGAGCACAGCAGAATGGACATCGTTCACAGGATCGGCATCAAGGCCCCCGCGGCCCAGGTCTACGCGGCGCTCGCCACCATCGACGGGCTCGCCGGATGGTGGACCCGCGACACCACCGGCCACTCGCAGCCCGGCGGCCACGTCGCTTTCCGCTTCCACACCGCCACCGGCGACGAGATCGGCGGCTTTGGCATGGACGTGCTCGAGCTGGCGCCTGAGCAAAAGGTGCGTTGGCGAGTGCTGGACGGCCCGGCGGAGTGGCTGGGCACCGAGGTCGAGTTCACGCTCTCGCAGCAGGACGGCCAGACCATCGTGATGTTCGGCCACCGCCACTGGCGCGACGCGGGCCCGGGCGGCGAGTTCATGGCCCACTGCAGCACCAAGTGGGCGACCTTCCTGCTGAGCCTGCGCGATCTCGTCGAGACGGGCCAGGGCCAGCCGGCGCCGCATGACCTGAAGATCAGCAACTGGCACTAGGCTGCAGCATGGACACGAACACCTCCACCCCCATGCAGGCATCGCCAGCCGAGATCGTGCGCGAGTACGGCCCCTTTGCCGGCGCCGAAGTCATCCACGGCGTCACCCACGACGGCCAGCGGATCTGGGCCGCCACCGGTGCGAGGCTGCTCGCGATCGACCCCGCCAGCGGTGCCGTTTCGGGTTCGCTGGCGCTGGCCTGCGACGCGGGCAGCGCGTTCGACGGTACGCACCTCTACCAGATCGCCGAAGCGCGCATCGACAAGATCGATCCGGCCAGCGGCGAGGTGCTGGCGTCGATCCCCGCGCCCGGCCACGGTCGCGACTCGGGCCTGGCCTGGGCCGAAGGCAGCCTGTGGGTCGGCCAGTACCGCGACCGCAAAATCCACCGCATCGACCCGGCCACGGGTGCGATCCTGCGCACCATCGAGTCCAACCGCTTCGTCACCGGCGTGACCTGGGTCGACGGCGAACTGTGGCACGGCACCTGGGATGGCGATCAGAGCGACATCCGCCGCGTCGACCCCGACAGCGGCGCCGTGCTCGAGCGGCTGGAGATGCCCAGCGGTACGGGCGTCAGCGGCATGGAGTCGGACGGCGGCGACCTGTTCTATTGCGGCGGCGGGCCGAGCGGCAAGGTGCGGGCGGTGCGGCGGCCGAAGAAGCGGCGGTGAGCCGCCACGACCACGCCCTCAGCCCGTCGACGGCCCGCCCGCCGCGGCAGCTTCGCGCAGCTTGTCCTTGCGGCTCTTGCGCCGTCCCTTGATGCCGCCTTCGGGCGGAGACGCCGGCACGGCGAGCTCGCGCGGCTGGAAGCCCGCGATGCGTTCGCGCGGCACACGCTGCCCCTGGCGCTTCTCGATGAGGCGGAAATGCGCCTCGGTCGCCGCGCTGACGAAGCTCACCGCCAGGCCGGCGGCACCGGCGCGCGCGGTGCGGCCGATGCGATGGGTGTAGTCCACCGCCGAGCGCGGCAGGTCGTAGTTCACCACCACCGGCAGGCCGGGGATGTGCAGGCCGCGCGCCGCCATGTCGGTGGCCAGCATGATCCGCAGCTTGCCGCTGTTCAGCTCGGCCAGCACACGCTGGCGTGCACCCTGGCTGAGGTCGCCGTGGAAGGCTGCGGCCGCGAGGCCGGCGCGGCGCAGCTTCTCGGCCACGTGCTCGCTGGCGTAGCGCGTGGCGACGAAGACCAGCACACGCGGCCAGGCGGCTTTCTCGATGAGGTGGCGCAGCAGCGGCGTGCGCTGGGCGGCGTCCACCTCCACCGCGCGTTGGTCGATGGCGGGTACGCCGGCAATGGCGCTCGGGCTGGCCGTCTCGGGTGCTGCAGCGCGTGGCGCGTCCGGCGCATCGACGCGAACCGGCTCGCGCAGCAGCGCTTGCGCCAGATCCTGCACGGCCGGCGGAAAGGTGGCCGAAAAGAACAGGCTCTGCCGCCGCACCGGCAGCAGTGCGGTGAGGCGGGCGAGTTCGTCGGCAAAGCCCTCGTCGAGCAGGCGGTCGGCTTCGTCGAGCACCAGCACATCCACGCCATCGAGCGTGATCGCGTTGCGACCAGCGAGGTCGAGCAAGCGGCCTGGCGTGGCCACCACCACCTCGGCGCCACCGCGCAGGGCGAGCATCTGCGGGTTGAGGGCCACACCGCCGAAGATCACCGCCACCTTCAAGGGCTGCGTGAGATGGCGGCCGAGTCGGCGCAGGGTGTCGCCGACCTGCACGGCCAGTTCGCGCGTGGGCACCAGCACCAGCGCCTGGGTGCGGCGCCGCGTGGCGCGCACGGGCGCGCCCGTGGCCTGCCGTTCGAGCCGCTGCAGCAAGGCCAGCCCGAACGCGGCCGTCTTGCCCGAGCCGGTGTGGGCGCAGCCGATCACGTCGGCGCCCCGCAGGGCGGGTGGGATCGCCGCGGCCTGGATGGGCGTAGGCTGGTCATAACCTTGCTCGGCGGCCGCACGCTGCAACGCCGCAGAGAGGCCCAGCGCCTCGAACGGCGACTCGGTGGCCGGCGAGTTCAAAGCCGCCTCACCTTCACCGAGCGCCCCTTCACCTTGCCGGCGTTGAGCCCGCGCAGCGCCTTGTCGGCGCTGTCGCGCTGCACGGCCACGTAGGTGGAGAAGTCGTTGACGTCGATCTTGCCGATGGCGGCGGCGTCCAGGCCGATGTCCTTGGTCAGCGCGCCCAGCACGTCGCCGGCGCGGATCTTCTCCTTGCGCCCGCCGAGGATCTGCAGCGTCACCATCGGCGGGCGCAGCGGCTCGCGCGCCGCGCCGTCCGGCGCGATGGCCGCCTGCAGCTCGGCCAGCGGATGCCAGACGCTGGCGCTGCCCTGCATCTCGTCGATGCGGCCGACGCGACCCATCTCGTCCAGGCTGGCGAGGTTGAACACCTGGCCCGACTCGCCGGCGCGGCCGGTGCGGCCGACGCGGTGGGTGTGCACCTCCGGGTCGGGCGTGATGTCGACGTTGATGACGGCTTCGAGCCTGGTGATGTCCAGTCCGCGCGCGGCCACGTCGGTGGCCACCAGCACGCTGCAGCTGCGGTTGGCGAACTGCACCAGCACCTGGTCGCGCTCGCGCTGCTCGAGGTCGCCGTGCAGTTCCATCGCCACGATGCCCTGCGCCTGAAGCACGGCCACCAGGTCGCGGCATTGCTGCTTGGTGTTGCAGAAGGCCAGCGTGCTCTCCGGGCGGAAGTGGTTGAGCAGCAGGCCCACGGCGTGCAGCCGCTCGCTCTCCGCTACCTCGTAGAAGCGCTGGCGGATCTGGCTGGCGGCATGGCGTTCGGTGAGCTTCACCTCCTGCGGCTCGCGCAGGTAGCGCGCCGCCAGCGCGGCCACGTCGTCCGGGTAGGTGGCCGAGAACAGCAGCGTCTGGCGCTTCGAGGTCGGCGGACAGCGCTGCACGATGGCGGCGATGTCCTCGGCGAAGCCCATGTCGAGCATGCGGTCGGCCTCGTCGAGCACCAGGGTCTGCAGGCCATCGAGCACGAGCGATTCGCGCCCCAGGTGGTCGAGGATGCGCCCCGGCGTGCCCACCACCACGTGCGCGCCGTGCGCCAGGCTGGCCAGCTGCGGGCGCATGGTGGCGCCGCCGCACAGGGTGAGCACCTTGACGTTGTCCTCGGCGCGGGCGAGGCGGCGGATCTCCTGCGAGACCTGCTCGGCCAGTTCGCGCGTCGGGCACAGCACCAGCGCCTGCACTGCGAAGCGCCGCGCATCGAGCCTGGCCAGCAGCGGCAGCGCGAAGGCGGCGGTCTTGCCGCTGCCGGTCTTGGCCTGCGCGATCAGGTCGCGGCCGGCCAGCGCCAGCGGCAGGCTGGCGGCCTGGATCGGCGTCATGTGCTCGTAGCCGAGGCGCTGCAGGTTGGCCAGCACCTGGGGCGGCAGGGGAAGGGTGGAGAAGGCGGGGCCGCTCGAGGGCGCGCCGGCAGGGGATGCGGTCATGGGGGGATTGTCGGTGCCGCGGTGTTCACTCCAGCGTTTCGCCGAAAGTGGCGAGGAACTCGGCCACGAAGGGCGCCGATCCGGTCAGCGTCAGGGTGACGGCACACCAGCCGCCCTGCTCCACGGTCACCTGCAGGTCGTGGTCCCACAGGTTGCCGTCGTCGACCGGCCCGTGGCTGTGCGGGAACTGCCGCCACGCCCAGTCCAGCACCTGCTGAACCTCGGCCATCACCGTCGCATGCTGCGCGGCCGAGGTCGACGCCATTGCCTCCAGGGTGGTGAGGCCGTCGCCGCTCTCGCCGAGATCGAAGCTCAGGTATTGCAATGGAAGGCAGCTATCGAGTCAGTCGCAGCGCCAGCGGTTCGGCGATCTGCGTCGCGTAGCGTGCATGGCAGCCCTGGCAACTGGCCTTCACCCGCTGGCCCGCGGCATACAGGCTGCGCGGATCGTGACGGCGCGCCGCTGCGGCGCCGGCGGCCGCACCGTCGCGCATCGCTTCGGCCCATTGCAGCCAGTCGGCCCGGCCCCGGGACAGCACCGGATCGGCCAGCATGCCGCTGGTCTGGGCCAGCTGCGAGGCGGCGTCGACCACGGCCTGCCAGGCTTCGGCGGAGCGGGGTTCGAGGTCGGTGCGGGCAGGGGGATCGGCCGCGGCGAACAGCACGCCGGCGGCGGGATCGACGAGCATGTCCATGAGGTCGGGCAGGATCAGCACCAGTTCGTCGTCCAGCGATTCCGCCGCATGGGCCACTGGCGGCGCGGGAGCGATGGCCGGCGCCGAGGGTTGATTGCGTGAACAGCCCGCGAGTGCAAGCACGAGCAGCATGGCGCAGGCGCGCCGTGACAGTGGCCGCATCGTCGTCTCCTGGCGAGGCAGCGCGCGGGCGACGAAAGCGCCGCGTCGCACCGCGACCTTGTTGTAGATGCGAGGGTAGCGCCGATCGGGGCGCCGCGCGAGCCCTGCGGCGGCGCTCGGATGGGGAGTAGCGTCCAGGGTTGAAAGAACGGACTTGCCAGTAGAGGCCGTCTTCGGCCCTGAGCTGAAGTCTGTGTGTGTCTGCTTTCTGGCCTTCTTATGAGCATCGCGGCAGACGCTGCCCGCTGGTGGCTCATTCGGCGGCGGTCGACGCTGCGCGCCGACTCCACTGCGATGCTCGCGCCAGGGGGCAGGCCGCCCAACTCACTTCGTTCGCTGCGCTCACTGCGTTCAGACAAGCGGCGGCCAGTCAGATCACGAAGCGCGCTCACGCGCGCTGCCCCCTGACGCTGCGCTTCTCGTCACCGCCCAAATCGCCCCCAGCGGGCAGCGCCTGCCGCGAAGTCCACCACTGGGGTCCTGCGACCGGCATGCCACCGCTGGTTCAGCAAAGGCGCGTGCGGACAGGCTGGAGCGCGCCTCTGAGGCGCTGAGCAGCGCAGGGCTTGCGGCAGGCGCGCGGCAGCGCGCTTCGTAGACTGACTTGCCGCCGTCTGTTTGAGGTTCTATGTTTTCTCGCAAGCAGGAGACAGGCCGAGCATGCGAACGTCGAAGTTCTTCTCGCTGTTCCAAACTGCCCAGGCGATTCGCAGAAGCTTGCGCGCCAAGATGACCAGAGCCTGGGTTGGTGCAAAGCCCTTTGTCTTGATGGACTGGTACAGGGGCTTGAGCGCCTTGCTGTGACTGGCGGCGAACGCCACCAGGTACATCTGTCGTCGCAGCCACGCTGGCCCGCGCTTGGACAGGCGACGCTGGCCGCGGTGCTGGCCCGAGTCGCACGGC
>NZ_CALRZC010000038.1:0-48061 GCF_943372545.1 Variovorax sp. YR752
GCGCGTGGAAGCCCTCAGCGGCCTGCCCGTGCGCTTCGGCGCGTTCGGCCCGGTGCGCGAGGCCGTCCGCGCGCGCGACCATCTGCTCTGACCTGATAAGAAAGCCTGCGTGACCCCCAACCTCTTCCTGATCGCCGGTGCGGTGTTGAGCGCCATTGCCGCGCTGCTGCATGTCTGCATCATCTTCGGCGGCCCGGCCTGGTACCGCTTCTTCGGCGCGGGCGAGCGCATGGCCGCGAGCGCGGAGGCCGGCCACCTGTACCCCGTGGCTGTCACGCTGGTCATTGCCGGCATGCTGGGCGTGTGGGCCGCCTACGCGCTCGCGGGCGCCGGGGTGCTGCAGCCGTTGCCCTCGCAGGCGCTGGTGCTGCCTGCCATCACTGCCGTGTACCTGCTGCGCGGGCTCGTCGCCGTGGCGATGTGGCTGTTCGACCGGCGCCGCCTCAACGCCTTCTGGGTGTGGAGCTCGCTCGTGTGCTTCGTCTACGGCGTGGTCCACCTCGTCGGGCTCGTGCAGGTCTGGGACACGCTCTGACGACCGAACCGCTGCAGTGCTCAAGCAGAATCAGAACCGAAAAGCTTCTCTCCGTTTCTCCCTCCCACGATCGATCCCATGACCACACCCGAAGACATCTACACCGAACCCCCGGCCGATCCCGACACGCTCGCCAACCTCGGTCCGCTGCGGCCGATGGCGGGCATCTGGGAGGGCATGAAGGGCGTCGACGTCAAGCCGAAGAAAGAGGGCCCGAAGACGCAGGTGTATGTCGAGCACTACGAGCTGCAGCCCATCGACGCGCAGACCAACGGCCCGCAGCTGCTGTACGGCCTGCGCTATCACACCTACATCCACAAGCCCGGCCTCACCAAGATGTACCACGACCAGGTCGGCTACTGGCTGTGGGAGCCGGCCACCGGCACCGTGTTCCACACGCTGGCCATTCCGCGCGGACAGGTGGCCATGGCGAGCGGGCACGTGAAGCCCGGCGACACGCAGTTCACGCTCAGTGCCGAGCACGGCAGCCTGGTGAACGGCATCGTGTCGAACCCGTTCATCGAGCGCGCCTTCACCACGCTGGCGTGGAACATCACGGTGAAGATCAACCCCGACGGCACCTGGTCGTACGACCAGGACACCGTGATGCAGATCCAGGGCCAGGCCGAGCCCTTCCATCACACCGATCGCAACACGCTCACGCGCGTCGGCGAGCCCGGGCTCAATCCGCTGGCGAAGATGGCGGGCTGACGCAGGTCAGTCTGCAGCTGGCTTCGACGTGCGCAGGCGCCGCAGCCGCACGGTGAGTTCCTTCACCAACTGAAGCTCTCCGCGCCGCTGCGCCACCTCCAGCGCGTGCGCGAACGAGGTTTCGGCCTTCGCGGCATCGCCGAGCGCCAGCGCGAGCAGGCCCTGCAGCCGCCACGCGGCCGTGAACTCGGGGTCGAAGGCGAGCGCTTTCTCGATATGCGTCAGCGCCGTGGGTGCGTCGTCGCGCCGGTGATGCGCCAGCGCAAGGCTCATGCGCAGCAGGGCGCTGTCACGGCCCGCGGCCAGCAGGCGCTCGAGCGCCTCGGGTGACGGGCCGGGTGGGGTGGTGGCGGTGTTCATGGCATTCGCGCTTTCTTGAGAGACTTTGACCGCCGACCGGCGGGCGCGTCAATATCAAAGAATAATCTTTGATATTTAATGCCGCAGGCTCCCCGATGAATCTCCCTACCTCCGTCTGGCTGTTCCAGTCCCTCCACGCGCTGGGCATGGCGCTGTGGCTTTCGATTGCCGTGCGCAACAACTGGCGCGGCTTCGCGGGCTCGGCGTTCGCGGTCGGCGACACGATGTCGATGGCGCCGTTGCGCGCCGAGCCTGCCATCGACACGCCCTTGCTCACGCGCGCCGTCCGCTCGGTGGCGCTGCATCGCACGGCGCTGGGCGTCGTGCTGGCGCTGCAGCTCGGCGCGGCGCTCGCGTTCTGGGCGGGCAGTGCCGCATTGGTCGTCGGCGACGACCTGGCCGTCGCGCGGCCGTGGCTCAACCTGGGGCTGGCCGGCTTTGCCGCGTTCCTCTTCGCCATGCACCTGGGCGGCCTGTGGTTCGGCTACTGGATCCGGCAAGAAGGCTTGCAGCTCACGCACCTCGTGCTGATGCTGTGGGTGCTGGCGGCGTTCTTCCTGTTCAACATGCCGTGGCACTGAAGCCGCCGAAAACACCGCCTTTGTCCTACGCGGCAGGGGAGGCCACCCCCACAGCCCGCGCGACGGCCAGCCCCCACCATCGGTGCCCATGAACAGAGTGATTCTTGCGTTCCTGGGTGTCGCTGCCTGCGCAGCGGCCGTCGTAGCCATCGCGGAGCCCGTCAAAGTGCCGATCGACAGTGACGAGAAGGGTACGGCCTACATCACGCCCAACGTGGACTCCACCGAAACCTCGGCCCGCACCAACGGCGCCACGGTCGGCGTGCAGCGCCCGGACGGCAGCGCCCTCGAAGCCGGCACCGACACGTCGGGCAAGCGGCCCACCTACTCGGTGGGCGCCAAGACCGGCGGCGACGTCTCCTTCTCGGGCGGTGCCCATTCGGACGGCAAGGCCAACACCGGCGTGAAAGCCGGCGTCACCATCAAGTACTGATCTTCAGCGCGGGCGTCAGACCATCGTCGCGTAGACGATGAAGCCTTCGTGCTTCGCGACCTTGTCGTAGAGCATCCGCCCCGCCGCATTGGTCGTGTGCGTCTGCCAGTACACGCGGTACCCGCCTGCGCGCCGCACCTCGTCGTACACACCCTGGATGAGTTGCCGGCCCACGCCCTGGCCGCGTTCGGACGACTGCGTGAACAAATCTTGCAGGTAGCAAGTCGGCTCGATGCGCGTCGTGCTGCGGTGGAACAGGTAATGCACCAGCCCCACCAGCTGCCCCTCGCGTTCGGCGACCAGCGCATGCACCGGTTCGTACGCATCGAAGAAGCGCTGCCACGTGACCTGCGTGATCGCATCGGGCAAGGCCGTCGGGCCCTCGCGGCCGTAGAAGGCGTTGTAGCCGTCCCAGAGCGGCTTCCACGCGGCGAAGTCGTCGGGCTTTGGCGGGCGGATCAGGAGCGCGGGCGTGGTCATAAGGTCAGGGGGCCTTTCCATTGGGTACGGGTGTGTTGCGCGCCGCGATGGCGGCGCTGACGGGACAGGCCGGCAGCGCCACCGGCACTGCCGCGGGCATGGGCTCGGGCACCGGCCCCATCGATTTCTCGAGAAAGTCGAGCATCGCGCGCATCGCTGCGCTGTTGTGGCGGCGCTGCGAGTAGGCGGCGTACAGCCAGTGCTCGTGCGGCATGTGGTCGCGCAGCACCGGCACCAGCGCGCCGCGTTCCAGGTGCGACTGCGCCAGCGGCTCGGGCACGTAGGCCACGCCCACGCCGCGCAGCGCCAGCTCGATCAGCGCAACCGCGTCGTTGGCCTCCATGCGGCTGTGCACCGCCACTTCGTGCGGCTTGCCGTCGGTTTCAAAAGGCAGGCTCGTCGTGGGCATCGGCGAATAGCTCAGCACGTCGTGCCGGGCCATGTCCTCGGGCACCTGCGGAATGCCGCGCTGCGCCCAGTACGCGGGCGACGCGCACACCACCATGTCGAAGCGCACCAGCCGGCGCACGATCAGGTTCATGTCGTCGATGCGCCCGCCCGTCAGGTGGATGTCGATGCCTGCCTCGATCAGATCGATGTCGTGGTTGGTGAAATTCAGGCTCACGTACACGTCGGGGTAAAGCTTGATGAACTCCGCGATCACGTCCGAAAGCCAGCCCGCAATCAGTCCGTGCGGTGCGCTCATGCGCAGGCGCCCGCGCGGGTGCGAGCCGTGCGCCTGCAGGTCGTTGAGCGTGTTCTCGGCCATCGTCACCAGCTCGGTGCTGCGCTCCAGCAGCACCTCGCCTGCATCGGTGAGGCTCAGGGAGCGGGTCGAGCGGTTGAGCAGGCGCACGCCGCTGCGCGATTCGAGCTCGGCCACATAGCGGCTGACCGTCGCCTTGGACATGCCCAGCGACAGGGCCGCGCGGGAAAAGCTGCGCCGGAACGCGACTTCGCGGAACGTTTTGATGAGATCGAGACCATCCATAGATCGGCCCATTGTTCCAGCATCGGGGGAGGGGGCACGGGTCGTAGGGGCATCCCGGTTTTGGGCTGCAAATGGGGTGGGGGTGCGTGGCTATACTGCGGCCGTTGCGCCTGAGGAGGCGCGGCCGGGCTTGGTCTCCCGAAGCACCTCTGCGCTCACCTCCTGGAGGCCTGATGGCGCTCGCTCCCTTGCTCCCCGAATCCTCGGCAACTCTCTGCGCCGAATCGCTCGCCCTTCAGGCCTGCGACGACCTCGACAGTTTTCACACGGTGCGTCGCGCGTATGCGTGCATCGAAAAACTCATCGTGCCGCAACACGTGAACGACACCGACGACGTGTACCCGACGCGCACCGAACTCGGCGCGCTCGTGCGGCTGGTCAATGAAGAGCTGCAACGGCGCATCGACACGGCCGAGGCCACGCTGCAGTCGCTGCGTGCTGTCGTTGGCGATACCTAGCCGGGCCGACCGGTGGGGCGCTCGCCGTTTTCCGCCGGTTGCTGCAACGTGGTCGAGATGCCGTAGAGCGCCAGCATGCCGAGCACGTGCCCGATTGCGACGCCCGGCTCACCCGATTCAATCCGCGCGATCGTCTGGACATGAACGCCCAGGCGCGTGGCAGCGGCAGACTGGCCCTCGCCAGCCGTTGTGCGCGCCAGCTTGGCAGCAGCACCGAACGCCTTGATCGCTTGGATCGCGTCGTCTCCGATGTCGGAAGAAATTCGTTTTCCTTGGGCCATGGGGTGATTGTCTCCGCTTGCCGGGGAGGCGTCCGGGGCGGGTAGGTACGATCAGGCGGGAACGGTTCTTGGCGACCACAGCCGGACGTTCGCGTCGGCGGGCAGGGCCTGTCGTTCAAGAAGAGCTTCAGTCCCTTATTGCTTGGATTTCATGTCAGAACTTCCGGTCTACTTCCATATACAACCTGGCGCCACGCTGCCCAACATCGGGTACTTGGCCCCCTTTCGGGCTGTTGTGATCATCGACGAGGAAGTCTCCATTGAGTGGCGCGACGACGTCAGCAACTGGTTGGTGAATTCCGGCTGCCTCTACATGATGGCGTGGGGGCTGGACTGCAGTTTGTGGGACGACTCGGTCGACTGGGCGAACATGGGTCAATTCCCCTTCAAGGACATTCCTGAGGATCGATTCGTCGTGACAACATGGCATGCCCGTGAACCACTGGATGAGGTTTTCGATTTCTGCAAACGCACTGCCACTCATCCGATAGTGGAGCTACCTCAAGCGATCTTGCTGCACATCGCCCGCAATGAGAGTGCAGGCCCGATGCTTCATGCGTATAGCCGCGCCTGATAGGGTGGGAAGGACCTCTGATGCATCCCCAGCCATGAACCTAATCAGCCTGTCAGTACTTGCCCCCGGGGATGTTCACGCGATCTGGCGCCTGGCCGCATCGCCCGCTGTGGATGTTCAAGGCACCGCCGCCTGGTCGTTCGAGGGAAATGGCATTCGCACGCGCACGACGTTCCTGAAGGCGTTCCGGGAACTGAACCTGTCCGTCATCGAGCTGCCGAATCTTCTGAAAACCGGCGAACGCGTGTGCGATCTCGCAGGCTATCTCGACCCTTTCTATGACATCTACGTCATCCGGGAATCGAACCACGAACGCCTCGCGGAGTTCGCTGCGTCGTCCTGCAGACCTGTTGTCAATGCGATGTCGAACGCCGGTCATCCATGCGAAGTTCTTACGGACGCCTACTTCATCGAAACGACCATCGGCCCGATCCAGAAGATGCGCATCTGCCTTTGGGGCCCGCCGACCAACGTGTTTCGTTCATGGCACGAACTGGCAGGCGTGATGGGCCTTTCGCTGGTTCATGTCTGCCATGAGAGCTTCCACGAGACGGCCCCTAACGTAGCCTTTTCATCGTCTTCCCCAGAAGCAGCGGACGTGGTCATCACCGATGGCTGGCCTCGGGGTATGGAGCAGTTGAGCCGCCCGTTGTCGATCGAAGATCTGGCTCGGATGGGCAACCCTGTACTGTTGCCAACGCCACCGTTCACTGTCGGTGGTGAACTTTCGGTGGACCCTCGTCGCTATCCGAACTTCGCCGGCTACGAGCAGAAGAAGCTCCTCTTGCCGGTGCAAAGAGCGGTGCTTCAACATCTGCTTGCAACCTGAATCGACCGGGGCCGGTCGGTCGAGTGCTGGACGGAATAGAGTCGAAAAAAACCTGAACAGCCTATGAGCGAGGATTTCATCTCCATCAGTCGATCGCTTGTCGAGGACGCATGGAACAACCCCGACAAGTGGGAAGCGAGCCTTGCCTCTGCGCAAGCGTTGCTCTCGAAGGCGCTCGTTGAATCCCCTGCCAATGTCCTTGCCCTGACGTGCTTGGGCGCAGTGCTTTCCGATCAAGGCAAGCACGAGGAGGCCGCATCCGCCCTGAAGCGTGCAGTCGAACTCGGCTCCACCGATCGGAATACGTTCTTCAACCTCGGCGTGGCAACGATGAACTTCGGCACGCGCGCGAAAGCCATGTCTGCATTCCGTGGGGCCGAAGGGCTCCAGGCTTCGCAGCTGTCATGGACGGCGTACTTTGATGCGCAGGCCCATTGAACACCCTCCAACCCCAAGCACGGAGACCCGCATGAGAACGCTGAAAATCATGGAGCACATCTCGCTGGACGGCGTGATCCAGACCTCGGGCGAAGACGCTTTCCCCTATGCGGACTGGACCGCGCCTTATCGCAGCCCTGCTGGCCGGGATGAAGTGCTCGCCGCGCATGGCGGGCGCTTCGATCTGCTGCTCGGCCGCCGCACCTACGACTTGTGGTCGGGCTATTGGCCCAAGGCACCGAGCGGTGCGATGGCAGACGGCTTGAATGCAGCGACCAAATATGTCGCAACACACCGCCCCGAAAGTCTGGCGTGGGGTCCGTTCGAAAGCCTGGGGCCGGACATCGTCGAGGGCGTTCGCCGCATCAAGTCGCAGGCTGGCCCGAACCTGATTCTCTGGGGCAGCTCCACGCTGACATCGACGCTGCTCGCGCACGGCCTTGCCGATGAAGTGCTGCTGCTCGTTTATCCGGTTCTGCTGGGCGCTGGAAAGCGCTTCTTCGCGCAGGGAACTCCGCCGCGCTCCCTCGAGCTCGTCAGCACGAAAGCAATGCCGTCCGGCATCCTCGTCAGTGCCTACAAGGTTGTCGGTCCTTTGAAGGCCGGGTAGCCGAACAGCGAAACATCGCGAGCGAAATCACAAGGAACACATTGATCCACCGCATCCGCACGGTCCTCGTGGCCTGCACCCTGAGTGCCGCAGCATTGGCCGTTTCCGCCCAAGTAAAAATCGGCTTCATCGGCACGCTCTCCGGACCAGGGGCCGCGCTCGGGCAGGAACAGTACGACGGCTTCATGCTCGCGGTCGAGCAACGGCAAGGCATGCTCGGCGGCGTTGCCGTGACGGTCCTCAAGGAAGACGACCAGCACAACCCCGAACTAGGGGCGCAGCTGGCGCAAAAACTCATCGAGAAAGACAAGGTCAGCTTCATCACTGGCGTGACCTTCTCCGACGTGATGATGGCGATGGCCAAGCCGATGGCCAGGGCGGGCATGCTGTTCGTCGGCTCGAATGCCGGCCCGGCGCCGATCGCCGGCAAGCAGTGCAACAACAAGTTCGTCTTCGCCTCGTACCAGGACGAATACCAGGCCGGGATCGTGGGACGGTACGCCGTCGACAAGGGCTACTGGAAGACGCTGTTCCTGGCGCCGGACAACGCGTTGGGCAAAGACCAGCTGCGGGGCTTCAAGCGCTACTACTCGGGCGAGGTGGTCAGCGAAATCTACGTTCAGCCCGAGCAGACCGACTACGCGGCAGCGCTGGCGCAAATCAAGCGCGTCGCGCCCGATGCGGTGGTCGCCTTTCTGCCGGGCGAGATGGGTGTGAACTTCATCCAGCAGATGAATCGCTCGGGCCTGCTGAACAAGGTGCCCTTGCTGACCATGGGCACGGTCGATGGCACCACATTGCCGTTGCTCAAGGATGCCGCGCTCAACGTGCTGGCCGGCACGGTCTGGGGCCCCGACCTACCCAGCCCGACGAGCAAGGCCTTCGTTGCCGCCTTTGAAAAGAAGCACGGCCGCATTCCCTCGCAATACGCCGCGCAAGGTTTCGACGCGGCGCTCTTGATCGACAGCGCGCTGAACGAGACCAAGGGCTCCGTCGCCGATCGCGGAGCCTTGCGCAACGCACTCAACGAAGCTCATTTTTCGTCGGTGCGCAGTGGCTTCAAGTTTCTGCGCAACGGTTTCCCGGTTCAGGACGGGCACATCTTCGTTGTCGCGAAAGACGCGCAGGGCCGCACGTCACTCAAGCGGATCGCCACGCCGCTGGAGGCGAATCCGGACGGGTACTGGAACGAGTGCCGCTAGGGTTCGCTCCCGCCGATACGTTCAAGAACGCAATGGTCAAAAAATCAATTGAGCAGAAAGCTGCAGAGGAGCTTCGCTACATCGCTGCCAGTGGTGCGGCCAATGCGGTCGAGCTTGAGCCCTTTGTGACGGACCCCAATCAATCCATACGCGCCGTGGCGGCCATGAACCCCGACGCAGACGCAGAGATCCTGGATCGTTTTGCGAATGACAAATTCTGGGGTGTGCGCATGGAAGTGGTGCGCAATGCCAATGTCAGCCAGGCCACGCTGCGCAGGCTGCTGGAGTCCGATACCCGCAAACGCGGAGTGGTGCACCACGCAGCGCGCGCGAAGCTGGAAGCGCGCGGTGTGGCATTTGGTGTGGATGGCATGCCGGAAGATGCGGTGTAGAAAATGAAGTCGGCAGTCGCGCTGAATATCCGACGCTGCTGCTTCCCCCCTCACAAGCCAGTCAGACGTATGCCCCCTATTCCTCACGCCGTTCTGGCGCTCTACAAAGCAGCCGAGATGGCTGCAAAGCGGTTCGGAAGTTCAATCGAAGCCGTCTTCGATCCGTGCGGCCTCATTCTCAACAGCCCTCCACTTCAGGGCTACTACTGGTGCACTCCAGACACAGCCTTCACGTTCGCGAGTACGGGTGGTGACGGCGTTCACTACAGCTACCTGGATCTGCCGAATCTGAACGGTGAAAGCGGTCCGATCGTCATGACGTTGCCCGCAAATGATCAGCTCAACTACGTTGTCGCGGAAACGCTCGATGAGTTCTTGGGCCTGGGCTTCTACGCGGGATGGTTTGCGCTTGAGCAGATTGCGTATGACCCGGACTGGGCGCTGGAGCACTTCAGTTCGCCTGACGACGAGGGTGATGAGACTCAGCAGGAACAATTGAAATTCCTGCAAGACGTGCTCAGCATCCGGCATGTTCCTTTGGATCTGGAACGAATCGATGCGCTCACTGGCAAGTATGCGGACTACCTGCAAGTTCCATTGGAACCGCCGTGATTCCTGACCCTTGCATCGCATATCTCGTGCTGGCGAGCGCCAGCTTCGGAGGACGCCCAATGTCTCAAGCGGGCCCTTGGTGGCGTGACAGACTTCCTCCGAAATAATCTTCGCGTCGAGTCCTGCGCTGCTCCTATGGATGTGGTGCGAGATCGCCATTCAAACCCATGACCACCCACCCCCTTTCCATCACCCGGCCCGCCATCCTCTGCGCCGCGTTTGCCGCCGCAGCGGCGTTCTTCTGGTGGGCGTTCTACGAGCGTTACTACAAGCACAGGGATTGCATCGAAGCATCGACGTCAAGCTGCATCGCATTTGGCGGCGCCAACCTGATCGGCGGAGGCGCTGTCTGGTCCGTGGTCGCCATCTTTTTTACCTGCGTTTCGATCTACTACTTTGGGGTCGTGCTCCGCCGTCGTCGAGCGAATGGCCGTTGATGGCGTGTCGTTGCGCAGGCCGTCGCGCAACGGATTCAAAGCGACTGTAGCGCTAACCGCCAAGACTGTCAGAAGACTCGGTCATGTGCACTAGCGCCGTACGTGCAACTTCCGGTACGCGGCTATCTGCTGTTCTTCTGAGTATTGCCTCATCGAAAAGTCATCTGGCCACTCTCGTGCACACTTGCGCCGAATTTTGTGAAACACATCTTCAGGGATGTCGGAAGGTCTGCCTTGTCGAAGCTTCTGGACGGCCTCTTGCTGCTGAGTTACGCAATATTCGCGCATGGAAAAGTCGTCGGGCCACTCTCGCTCGCAGTGCTGCGCGATGATCTCATCCGAAGCAGCATAGTCATCCTCAGAAGTCGCTGCATGATGGACGCTTGACCGCGCACGGGGACCGCCGTCGGTTTGCTTTTTCACTGGCGTCGGATCAACTGGCGTTTCGCGTGTTGTGGCGTAGTAAACGAGCGCTTCGAGTTGGCGTTGGTAAGCGGCAGGAGGTTCACTTTGAATCTGCAATCGCAAAGCGAGTTCGGAGATCAACTGATGAACCTCCGCCATGCTGTCGCAACTCAGTGCATTTAACCCGCGTAGTGGTCCCTTAAGCGCTTGGGGTTTCAGCCCTGGCGCGAGCAGCGGAACAAGATGGCGTTTTGCACCCCAGCGTGCGCCCAGTTCGAACAGAACGTATGCCGACGCAAGGCTTTGAGGGGAAATTATTCCAAGAAAGCACTCTGCCGCTAAAGCTTCATCGCGCAGTTGTTCATCGGAATTAGATCCACCGGGCAACCGATAACCGTCGACACTTGTACATCGAATATCCTGCGACTTCATTACTAAAGCCGTAGCGATCAGTTGGACAAGTATCGTGGCGAGCTCTGCGTCGTCGCTACTATGGCTGACAAATATTTTCATGGATGTAGGCATCTCGGGATTTATCGACTCCATCAAACCAAGCTCTCGGAATTCTTTCAATAGGGATCGTGCCTCACCAAGTTGTTCGTCCGTGCTTCGCGCCCATCCCGGCTGAATGTAGAGAACTCCCGGAGATGGCCGAGGCGACGGACGCCACCTTGCAACAAACTCCTGGGCCCGCGTCAGTAAGTACTCAACCTCGTCTATTGATTCCTTCGATGGGCGCTTAACCAAAAGAGCGAGAGCATCCTCAACCCGTGGTGCTATTGATGCGAGATGCTTTGGCTCAGAGGCGATGGCTGCCTGGGCGCCACGTACCGCACTACGAATTCGATTCCAATGATTCATCGGTGAGCAGGATAGAGTGATTGATCAAAATGGGGCAGAGCGAGCACCAGTACTAAATCGAGCGCAACTTATAGACACTACATTCTGCACATGGGCAGACATCACGGATGACTGTAGCCTGATCACTGCTTGATTGACTGCGTCGACACCTTGAACTCACCGTCCACAAAGAGTTCGAAGTGGCTGTAGCGCCAAGTACCATGTCCCCTTGATGGCAGACCTTTAGCGTTTTGAGCTGAGGGGCTTGCGGACGTTGTTTGGCAAAGCAAGCTCCAGCAGATGAGCAGCGGCAAAGGGTCAAATATCTCCCTCTTGTCGAGCCAACACCGGCACCTCATGCCGCGAGGCCACCTCCGGCTGGCCATCGAACGTGGCCCGTGCCCTGGCAAAGCAATCCACATCGGCTGGCAAGGCCACGCCGCTTTGCGCAGAACGCGTCCAGATGTGGCTCGTGAGTTCGGCCGCGTTCGGATCGTCGTAGCACCCGCGCGAGATGGCACGGACCTCGGGCCAGCGTTCGAAGGTCAGGCCCATCGTCGTGCCGCACGAGGGACAAAAGTGGACGAAGACTTTCTTGCGGCTGCCGTCCGAGCGATGTTCGTACTGCCGAAGCTCGCCTTCGTTGAACCGCACGGCGTCCATCGGAAAGAGCGACTCGGCGTAGAAGGACGTGCCGGTCATGCGCTGGCAGAACGTGCAATGGCACGCGAACGTGCGCAGCGGCGGCTGGGTCGTGCTGAATCGGACCTTGCCGCAGAGGCAACCCCCTTCAAGTACAGCTGGCATACGGCACCCGGAAAAAGATCGGATTCTGCCCCGACGGATCGGGGCCGATGCTCCGCTCAGGCCAGCCCCAGCTCCTTGGCTTCGGCTTCGTAGGTGGGATACGACGCCTTCATCGTCGCGCCATTGAGGATCATCTCGGCCACCAGCGTGCGCGACGGCATCTCATAGACCTGGGTGCGTATCCACACGGACTCGGTGCGCGCGCTCTCGCTCAGCGCGACGATCTCGCGCTCGAGTTCGTAGTCCTGATCGACGAAGAGCGGGCCCTTGATCAGGCGAATCTCCTGTCCGGCGAACAGGCCCACCGCCGGCTTGCGGCCGCTCAGTTGCGCCTCGGCGCTGGTGGCGCCGAGCAGCACGCTGATCATCTCGGTCGGAATGATCGCGCGACCCCACGGCGAGTGCTTGCCGCCTTCGGGCGTGTGCCAGTCGCAGGGCTCGGTGATGACCTTGAGCTTGTCGGCGAGCGTGAAGGGGTAGTGGTCGCCCATGTGCTGGTCGAAGCCCATGCGGATTTTTTCGACGACGGCGCCGCGCTGGCCCACGCGCAGGTCGCGGTTGATGACCAGGCCCTGGGCTGGGCGCAGCTTGGCGATGCGCTGGGGCAGCTCGTGCGGATGCTGCGACGCATCGCCGATCGATGCGGTGCCGGTCAGCACCGGCGTGCCGTCGGCCTTCTCGGCGCGCAGGCGCACGAAGGTGGCGCCGGGCGCGGGCAGGTCGACAAAGGCGCGCACCGATTCGCCCTCGACCACCATGTTCTGGTAATGGGCGCTGATGCAGCCGGTTTCGAACCAGGCCTGGCCGAACACATGGAACAGCAGGGGGTCGAATTGGCTGAAGTGGGTCGGTCCCTCGATCGGTCCGGCGCGCAGGCCCAGGTTTTCCGCCGTCGCGTCGTCGTGGATGGACTTGTGGTTGTCGTAGGTCTGGTCGGCCAGCATCTGACGCGGCTGGCGCAGCGGGCCGCACAGGCCCAGGGCGGTGATGGGGAAAGGCGAGGTCATTGTTGGGGGGCTCCGTGTGTCCAGCGGTGGGCGTCAGTCGAACGGACGATGATGGCAAAGTCCGCCGGTCGTGCCTGTCGCCTAGGGAACGCCTGATCCCATCGCCGATGGGCCTGATGCAGCCGGCAGCACAGTCACTGGCGGTCGGCGCAGGTCGCCCTCGCATGACGGTCCGGGTGGTCGCCCCCTCATTGCGCCTCGACGCCCAGGTCGCGCATCCGCCTGGTGATTACGTTGAATTCGTCCTTGTACGACGCCGCGAACTGCTCGGGCGTGCTGTTCATCATCTCGAAGCCACGGCTCACGAACAGCTGGCTGACGTCGGGCGAGCCGACGATGGCGCGCACTTCGCGGGCGAGCTTGTCGACGATGGGCTGTGGCGTCCTGGCCGGTGCCAGCAGTCCGACCCAGACGTTGGTGTCGTAGAGCGGGTCCTTGAAGCCCAGCTCGCTCATGGTGGGAACCTGCGGGAGCGTGGTGGAACGCTGGCGCCCCAGCACGGCCAGCGGCACGACCTTGCCCGTCGGCACATGCTGCATCGCGCTGGGCACCGACGACAGGCCGAGGTCGATGGTGCCCGACAGCAGGTCGGTCACCACGGGCCCTTCGCCGCGCTGCGGCACATGGACCATGCCGGCATTCAGTGCGCGGTTGAGGCTCTCGCCGGCCAGATGGCCCAGCCCGCCGACGCCCCAGGACCCGTAGCTCAGCTTCGCGCCGCCCTTGGCCACCTTGGCCTTCAGGTCTTCGATGCTCTTGATGCCGGTGCCGGGGTGCGTGGAGATCAGCGCCGGGCTGCGCACCACCTGCGTGACGCCGACGAAGTCCTTCTGCGGGTCGTACGCCAGGGTCCTGAACAGCGCCGTGTTGTTGATCTGCGAGTCGGTGATGGTCATCAGCAGCGTGTAGCCGTCGGGCTTGGCGCGGGCAACTTCGCCGGCACCGATGGCACCCGCTGCGCCCGCCTTGTTGTCCACCACCACGGGCTGCCCCATCGATTTCGAGAGGCGATCGCCGAGGGTGCGCGCCACGAAGTCGGTCGCGCCGCCGGCGGCGTAGGGCACGACGAGGCGGATCGGCCGCGAGGGGTAGCTTTCCTGCGCGGCGATGGGCAGCGCCAGCGTGATCGCTGCGCAGGCGGCAGTCATTCTTTTGAACATGGTTGTCTCTAGTGGTGGGGTTGAGTTGTTTGTTTTGTGGGAAGGGAACGTCAGAGATCGAGGACGAGCACGGCGCTGCGCGCACGGGACACGCAGGGCAGGATGCAGGTGTGGCTGTCGCGCTCCTCGTCGCTGAGCACGAAGTCGCGGTGCTCGGCCTCGCCTTCGAGCAGCGGCACCTCGCAACTGCGGCACATGCCTTCGCGGCACGAGAAGGGAATGCTGACGTTGGCGCCTTCCAGTGCATCGAGCAGGCTCTGCTGCGGCGCGACGTCGATCCGCTGGCCGCTGCGATGCAGCACCACGGTGAAGGTGCCGGCCGGCGCCACGGGCGCGGCGTGTTCCGGCGGCGCGAAGCGCTCGAAATGGGTGGCCGCCTTGTCGATGCCGGCAACGTCCGCAGCCGCGCCGACGGCGTTCATCAGACCTTCGGGGCCGCAGCAGTAGACGTGGGCGCCCGGGGCCGCACCGGCCAGCCAGTCCGCCAGATCGGGCGGCGTGCCTGCCGCTTCCTGGTCCACGTGCAGTTGCACGCGGTCAGGGTGGCGCGCCAACGTCCACGCGTAGGCGGCACGGGCCCGGGTGCGCACGCAGTACAGCAGCTTCCAGGGCCTGGCGTGGGCCTCGCACCAGAGGATCATGCTCAGGAGGGGCGTGATGCCGATGCCGCCGGCCACGAACACATGTTCGGTGGCGGCAGGGTCGATGCCGAACAGCGCGCGCGGCGTGCTGACCTCGAGCACATCGCCCACGGCAAGGCGCTGGTGAACGAAAGCCGAACCGCCGCGCGAGGCCGGTGCCAGGCCCACGCCGAGCACGTAGCGATGACGCTCCAGCGGCGAGTTGGCCAGCGAATAGGGGCGGCGGATGTCGCCGGGCAGCAGTAGGTCCACATGGGCACCTGCGGTGAAGGGCGGCAGCGCAGCACCGTCCTGCGCACGCAACTCCAAGCCGAGCACATCCTGCGCCTCGTGCGTGAGGCGGGTGACGACGAGCTTCATGGCTCAGGCCCTGGCGGGTTCGGGCGCTGCCGCGGGAGCCGGGCGCGCTGCCGCTTCTTCGAGCGCCTCTTGCTCCAGCCGGCGCGAGACCATCCAGCGGAACTGGTTCAGCGCGGCGTCGATGCCGAAGGCCATCATCTGGAAGCCGGGTGCCAGCGCCAGGCTCTTCTGCTGCGCGGTGATGATGTCGCGGTCTTCGTCGAAGGCCTCCACCACGGCCTGGTGGATCGAGTGCGTGACTTCGGGCTTGTCGATGGCGAAGTTGTGAGGGTGCGCGAAGAAGTAGTGGGTGGAGTTTTCCGTCTCGGGCGTGATGGCCTGGCAACCGCGGAACTCGATCGCGCCGTCGCGGTTGCCTTCAGCGGCGCCCTGGCCGGTGGGCGCCATGCCGGAGTCCATCAGCAGGATGGCCGGGAGGGTGAAGTTGTAGATGTTCCACCGATCGACCCTGCTGCCCCAGTCCTTCACCGCCTGGGCGAACGGCGGAGGCTCGGTGTCGAGGGCCCAGCGGGTGATGCGCACGCCGTGGTCGATGCGTTCAACTCTGGGCTGCGCGGCGGCGTAGTCCGCACTGCCGCCCAGCGTGGTCGGGTGCACGAAGGGCAGGTGGGAAAAGTCCAGCAGGTTGTCGCAGATCAGCAGGTAGTTGACGTCGTAGTGGATGTAGCCGTCCAGGCTGCGCCAGTGCGGATCGTCCAGCCAGGGCGTGTCGGGGATCAGTGCCGGGTCGGCCTTGTCGGGGGCGCCCATCCAGATCCAGACCCAGCGGTGGCGCTGCACCACGGGAAAGGTGCGCACCCGGGCCTGGATGGGAATGCGCTTCTGGGCCGGTGCCTCGATGCACTGGCCCGAGGCGTCGAACTTCAGGCCGTGGTACATGCAGCGCACGCAGTTGCCTTCTCGCCGCCCCACCGACAGGGGCGCGCCGCGGTGGCAGCAGCGGTCTTCCATGGCGACGATCTCGCCGTCGTCCTTGCGGTACATGAGAACGGGCACGCCGATGATGGTGCGGGCGAACAGGCCCTCCGGCGTGAGCTCGTTGTCCCAGGCAGCCACGTACCAGGTGTTTTTGATGAACATGGGGCGTCTCCTTTGTTGTTCGCCGCGTTCGGGTCACGGCATGGGCACAGCGTAGGGTGAGGGTTCTCATGTATCAACGTCATGCCAGTCATTCCTAGAATGCGCCGCATGCATGCGGAAAACCTCGACCTGAACCTGCTGGCGGTCTTCGACGCGATGTTTCGTGAAGCCAATGTCACGAAGGCCGCGCAGGGGCTCGGGCTGACGCAGAGCGCGATGAGTCATGCGCTCAACCGGCTGCGCGCTTTTTTCGACGACCCGTTGTTCGTCAAGGTCGGCAGCCGCATGGCACCCACGCGCAAGGCCGAGGGCATGCGCGCCGCGGTGGTGGAGGTGATGTCCACCGTGCGCCAGCAGATCCTGGCCGGCGCCCGCTTCGAGCCTGCGCTGGCGCAGCGCATCTTCACCCTGTGCCTGACCGACATGGGCGAGCTGGTGTTCCTGCCCCCGCTGCTCGAGCGCTTCAACAAGGAGGCGCCCGGATGCTCGCTGCGCACGCTGCAGGTGCCGCTCGAGCAGGTCGAAGGGCTGCTCGCCTCGGGCGAGGCCGACCTGGCGGTGGGGTCCATCCGTGCGGCGCCCGAGGGGCTGTTTCATCAGCGCCTGTTCCTGCACCCCATCGTGACCATCGCCAGCACGCGGAACAAGGACATCGGCGCCACCCTCACGCGCGAGCGCTTCGAAGCGATGCGGCACATCGTGGTTTCGCTCACCGGTCATCTGGCGGAGAGCTACGACAAGGTGCTGGAAGACCAGGGCGTTCGCCGCACCGTGGCCGTGACGACGCCCCACTTCCTGATGGTTCCGCTGCTGATGGACCAGCATCCGGACCTGCTCGCGACCGTGCCGCGCGAGCTGGGGGAGGTCTTCGCCCGCATGGGCACGGTGCGCATCTTCGAGCCGCCGGTGCCCGTGCCCCAGTTTCAACTCAACCAGCATTGGCATCCGCGCTTTCATCACGACCCGGCCGTGGTCTGGCTGCGCGATGTGATGAAACATACCTTCGAGCACTACCCGCACATCACCACGCAGGCCAGTGCGCCGGCCACGAAGAAGGTTCGAACCAGGTCGCGTTGATGCGCGAAGCGGCCTTCGTGCCGGGGCCGCGGCGACGCTCCGTCGACGAGAAGGCGTGAACGCCACCGTGCTTTCTTTCGCTTGTTCGCGCGCCCGCGCACTGTTACAAAGAGCGTCTCCATGCGTTCGCCCTCCATCCTTTTCGTTTCGCTGCTCTGGCTTGTCGCGGTCGCACCGGCCGCGCAGGCGGAGGTGGTGCGCTGCACCGACGTCGACGGCCGCATCGTCTACACCGACGGCGCCTGCCCGTCGGGCACCAAGCAGTCGCGGCACTTGCGGATCGACGAGCCGCCGCCCGCATCGTCGCGTGCGCCGGGCGACGAGGACACGCGTCGCCGGCCGGACTATGCGGCACCGTCCGCACCGCCGCCGCAGCCTGCGCCCTCGGGGCCGGCCATCATTCCGCGCTACCCCGTGGGTGAGGCGCCTGCGGTCGACCCGGGGCCGACCTACATCTGGGGTGGTGATCCGTACTACGGCGCGCCGCGCCCCGGCTACCACCGGCCACCGCGTCCCCCGCATGACCCGGGGCCGCCGCCCGGCCAGCGGCCGTGCAATCTCGCGGGCATCAAGCGCAGCAACTGCTGAGCGCGTTCGTCGCTTTCCTTCGCTTCCTTCTTTTTCTTCATGACCGTTGCCGCGCCGGAGCGCCTTCCCCCGTGGGTCGTCCACTGCGACGGCAGCGCCATGCCGAACCCCGGGCGCATGGGCATCGGCGTCGTCATCACGCAGCCCGACGGCACGCGCCACACCTTCTCGCAGGCCACGCACACCACGGGCTGCAACAACGAAGCAGAGCTGCGGGCGCTCACGCTTGCCTTGCGCGAACTGCAGGCGCGCGGCGCCACGGCGGTGCAGGCCTACAGCGACAACAGCACGCTGGTCGAGCAGTTGAGCGGCGGTGCCGACGTGCGGCCGATCGTGCGCATGGCGCCGCTGTTCGAGGAGGCGCGCACGCTGTTGCAGGGCTTCGACGAGGCGCGCGTGCAATGGATTCCGCGCCACCGCAACGCCGAGGCCGACGCGCTCGCACGGGCCGCGCTGGGCTTCGGGCCGAAGCCGCCCGCCAAGCCCTGGAAGAAGCGGCGCTAGACGTTCCGAAGCGGGCAGGGCGGCAGGTTCTATCATTCGGGTCGATTCAGAAACCTGTTTGCCCATGACCGACGAAGCCACCTCCAAGCCCGCATTGCCCGATCACCTCTCGACCGATCCGCGCAGCCCGCACCACATTCCCGCCGTGTTCGAGCACCCGATCGGCATCCGCTTCAACGGCAAGGACCGCCTGGACGTCGAGGAATACTGCATCAGCGAAGGCTGGATCAAGGTGCCCGCCGGCCGCACGCTGGACCGCAAGGGCCATCCGCTGCTGATCAAGCTCAAGGGCGCTGTCGAGGTGTACTACCGCGACTGACGCTTGGGGGCGCGTTGCCCTCTCTCAACGCCACTGCAGCAGCAGCGACCACGGCTGTCGGCTCATGTGGCGATCGACGCACGCCGCGCTGCCCGTCGTGCAGCCTTCGGGCAGGTAGCTCGGGTCCAGCAGCCGCGTGCCGGGCGCAAAGGCCAGGCGCCGCCTGGTGACCGACTGCAGCACGTTGCCGCCCACGGCGTCGAAGCCCGCGTCGTCCACGCTCACCACCACATCGCAGTGCATCGGCAACGGCGCGCCGCCCGTGGGGCGCCCGGCGAGCACCTCGCCGATCTGCGCGAAGCGCTCGAGCGACGCACCGCGCGCGCCGCGTGCATGGCAGACCAGATCGCCTGGGCGCGGCGACGTGCGCATCAGATCGCAGGCGCGCAAGGCTTGCGGTGTCGAGCGGCCCGTCGCTTCGTCGATGCCGGCCTGCCATGCGGCACCCGCGTAGTCGACGTGGGCCTCGGAAAAGACGAACTCGTCGGCGCCGAGCCCGGCCTCGCGCGCCACCCAACTGATGAACGCGGCGGACCAGGGCGTGTCGATCACCGCGACGCGTTGCAGGGCCGTCTCGATCGCGCGCTGGTCCGATGAGTCCAGCCCCTGGTCGGGGCCGACGCCCAGGCCTTGCAGGCGCGCCGCGCTCGCCTGGTTCAGTGCGTCGGTCAGCAGTGAGCGGTCGGCCGCGCGCACGGCGCCGAAGCGCACGAGAGACGGCAGCCGCTCGTTCGACGGATCGACTGCGCGCCAGTAGCGCAGCACGCGTTGCCATGCGGGCAGCGCGCTGATGGGGTAGCGCGTGTCTTCCGCTTCCGAATAGCCGGACTCGGTGAGCCGGCCCTCGGCGTCCATGGTCTGGCTGCCGAAAGCGGTGTGCTCGTGCCGGGCCAGCGCGGCCATCGCGAGGGCGCGTGGCGGCGGCGGAAGATACGAGGCCGTGGCAAGACAGCCGGCGGCGGCCGATGCGAGGGTGGGCGCCGCCGTGAACACCAGGGCCACGCACAGCGTGTGCGCAGCGCGGCGCAGCGTTGGCCTGTGAGTGAAGGAGGGCGAGGTGACGGGCGGTGGCGGCATGTGAGGCGAGCATAGCGGGGCGGTCCCGGCGGCACGCAGAATGCAGGGGCGCTCCTGAAGCGCCGGACCGACCGGCGCAGGCGCTCCACCGTGAAGCTCAAGAACATCCTGCTGTCGCTCCTCGGCGTCATCACCGGCCTCGTGATTGCGGGCTATGCCGCGTTCCAGTGGAGCCCGTGGCCCTCGGTGCTGATGATCCGCCATGCCTTCGGCAAGGGATCGGACGCCGCATCGCAGTCGCTGCAAAAGCACGTGCCGCCCGGCATCGCGGCGGTGCTCGACCAGCGCTATGACGAGGCCGATCCCGATGCCTACCTCGACGTGTTCCGCCCGGTCTCGGCGGGCGACCGGCCCTTGCCCACGGTGGTGTGGGTGCACGGCGGCGCCTGGGTCTCGGGTCATCGGCGCGACGTGGCCAACTACGCGCGCGTGCTGGCGGGGCAGGGCTTCACCGTGGTGGCTGTCGGTTATTCGATCGCGCCCGGCCAGGGCTACCCGGTGCCGGTGCGACAGGTGAACTCGGCGCTGGGCTATCTCGTGCGGGAATCAGCAAGGCTCGGCGTGGACCCGACGCGGCTCGTGCTGGCCGGCGACTCGGCAGGCGCGCACATCGTCGCGCAGGTTGCGAATGCCGTGGCCGTGCCCAGCTACGCGAAAGCTGTCGGCCTTGCACCTGTCATCGCGCGCGAGCAACTGCGCGGCTTGCTGTTGCACTGCGGCGCCTACGACGCCGCGCAGGCGAAGCTCGATGGTGCATTCGGCGGCTTTCTGCGGACCGTGTTCTGGTCGTACAGCGGCAGCAAGAATTTCCAGCATGCGCCGGCCTTCGAGACCGCGTCGGTGCGCCGCTATGTGACCGGGGCTTTTCCGCCGTCGTTCATCACCGCGGGCAACGGCGATCCGCTCGAAGGGCAGTCTCGGTCGATGGCCGAGACGTTGGTGGCAAAGGGCGTGCAGGTCGACAGCCTGTTCTTCCCCGCCGACCAGACGCCGGCGTTGCCGCACGAGTACCAGTTCAACCTCGACGATGCGCCGGGGCGACTCGCTTTGGAGCGCTCGCTGCAGTTTCTTCGGCGCGTCACGGCGCCGTGAGCGTGCTCAGCCGGTGCGGCGCGCCCAACGCTCCAGCGGCTTGACGTACAGCGGAAGCAGGATCAAAAACAGCGCCGAGCTGAGCACGTTGAAGATCAGGTGCGCCATCGCCACCGCCATCTCGGGCGTCGGCGCGTGCCGTGCCACGGTCTGCGCGAACAGCACCAGCGCGGGCGCGAACAAGGCCGCGCCGGCCAGCTTGAAGCCGGTGTTGATGAGCGCGGTCTTGCGCGCCAGCGTGCCCATCGACGCCGAGGCGATCAGGCCCGTGACCGTGGTGCCGATGTTGGCGCCCACCACGAGGTAGATGGCGGCCTCGGTCGCGAGCACCTGCTGCTGCACCAGCACCACCGCCAGGCCCGTCGTGACCGACGAGCTTTGCAGCAGGGCCGTGATGACGATGCCCGCCAGCACGCCGATCCAGGGCGAACCCGCCTGCGCCAGCGCGGTCACCACGGCGGGGTTGTTGCGCAGCGGCAGGAGCTCGGTGCCGATCAGGTCGAGCGCGAACAGCACGAAGCCGAAATAGAACAGCACCTTGCCGATCGGCTTCCAGCGCGCGGGTGCCAGCGCGGACAGCAGTGCGCCCAGCGACAGCGCGATCGGGCCGAGCGCCGTGAGCTTGAGCGAGACCAGCCAGGCCGTGGCCGTGGTGCCGACGTTCGCGCCGATCAGGATGGCCAGCGACGCGCTGAAGCTGAGCACGCCGCCGTCGACCAGTGCAATCGCGAGCGAGGTCACCGCCGACGACGACTGGATCAGCGCCGTGAAGCCGGCGCCCAGCAGTGCTGCGACGAAGCGGTTGGAGGTGGCGCGGTGCAGCCATTGCTGCAGCCGCGTGCCACCGGCCTCGAGCAGTTCGCGGGAGAAGCCCGACAGGCCATAGAGAAACAGCGCGATCGCGCTCACGGCCGAAAAGATCCATTGCCAGTCGGTCATGGGCGATGCCAGGCGGGTGTGACGTCAGCCCTGGGGCTTGCTCGGCAGGTCGCCTTCGCGCAGCTTGCGGCCGACCCACATCAGGCCGGTGGCGTAGTCGGCGCTGCCGACCTGCACGCCGCCCACGGTGCGCAGCGCGCCGGTGCCGTCATCGGTGGCCGGGCCTTCGCCCGTGAGGTCGCCGGGGACGAGCAGGCGACCGTCTTTCAGGAAGTCGGCAATGCGCAACTGGCGCATGCCGCGGCCCCAATGCCAGTGCTGCTTGAGGTCGAAGGAGGTTGGCGATGACGCGGGTTTGGATTTCTTCACGGGATGTCGGGGAGGGGCTTGCGAAGGGTAGCGTTGGCGCAAGCAAACGTACAAGTGAACGCACCATGAAAAAAGCCTGCTACTTTGTGGGTAGCAGGCTTTTCAGCGTTTCCGCGATGTTGGTTGGTGGGCCCTGAGTGACTCGAACACTCGACCTACGGATTAAGAGTCCGCTGCTCTACCAACTGAGCTAAGAGCCCTTGCTTTGAAAACCGTTAGTGTTTTCTGGCAAGACCACGAGTATATACCAATCTTTTTGGCACTTCAAAAACTTTCTGCACATTTGTACGAGGGCGCTAGGATGCGCGACCGTCGGGGCCTGGCCCCACCCCCTATCCGAGGAGTTTTCAATGAGCGATGCAAGCAACACCCCCCATGTCCTGATCACCGGCGCCGCGGGCGCGCTGGGCCGGGCCGTGGCCCAGCACTTTCTTGAGCAGGGCGCACGCCTTGCGCTGGTCGACCACCACGCCGGCCGCCTGGCTGAAGTCTTTCCGGGCCTGGACAACTCGCAGCACCTGCTGCTCGCCGGCGACGTGACCTCGGCGCCCGACATGGCCGCGCTCACCGGTCAGGTGCTGCAGGCCTTCGGCCGCGTCGATGCGCTGGTGCACATCGCCGGCGGCTTCGAGATGGGCGAGGCGACGCATGCGCTCACGCGCGAGAGCTGGGACCGGATGATGAACCTCAACGCTTGGTCGTTCGTCGCCGTGACGCAGGCCGTGCTGCCTTCGATGATCGAGCGCCGCGCGGGCCGCATCATCGCGGTGACGGCCAAGGTGGCGGCGCGCGGCCTGCCGGCGATGGCGGCCTACATCGCATCGAAGAGCGCGCTGCAGCGGCTCGTGGAATCGATGGCGGCCGAAGCCGCACCACACGGCGTGAACATCAACAGCGTGGCGCCCAGCGTGCTCGACACGCCGGCCAACCGCCAGGCGATGCCCGACGCGAATCCGGCGGAGTGGGTTTCCACGACGGTCGCGGCGCAGACCATCGGCTTCCTGGCGTCGCCGGGCGCCGCGGCGCTGCACGGCCAGCACCTGACGCTCGACGCCTGATATTCCCCGTCGACAACACACAGCTGCAAACGAAAAAGGCCTTGGCGATTGCCAAGGCCTTTTTGCTGGGTCGGTTGGTGGAGAGGATGAGGATCGAACTCACGACCTCCGCATTGCGAACGCGGCGCTCTCCCAGCTGAGCTACCCCCCACACAGGCCGCATTTTATCGAGCTGCGCCTTTCCATGCACGCTGTCGTGCCAAGATGCCGACTGGAAAAAACTAGGAGCAAGCACCGCATGGAAGCGCACGATCCCGCCTGGCTGGAAGGCATGTACAACAACCTGGCGCGGGTGAAGGACCACCCCGCGTACTTCGCGCGCTGGGCCCGCGATTCCGCCGCGGCGCGCGACACGCTGCCGTGCCGCATCGATGTGCCCTACGGCACGGGCCCGAACGAAACGCTCGATGTCTTTCCGGCGCCCGTGCCCGATGCGCCGGTGCTGGTGTTCATCCACGGCGGCTATTGGCGCGCGATGGACAAGAAAGACCACTCGTTCATCAGCCCCGCGTTCCATGACCGCGGCATCTGCGTGGTGCAGCCCAACTACGCGCTGTGCCCGGGCCCGGTCGACCAGCCGGTGACCGTGCCGGGCATCCTGCTGCAGATGGTGCGGGCGCTCGAATGGACGTGGCGCCACGTGGCAGCGTATGGTGGCGACCCGTCGCGCATCACCGTCGCCGGGCATTCCGCGGGCGGCCACATGGCGGCTGCGTTGCTGGCCTGCGACTGGAAGGCGGTGGCGCCCGATCTGCCCGCGCAGCTCGTGCGCAATGCGTTGTCGGTTTCAGGCCTGTTCGACCTGCGGCCGCTGCAGCGCACGCCGTTCCTCGAGCACACGCTGAAGCTCACCGATGCCGACGCGCGGCGTGCGAGCCCGGCGCTGTGGCCTGCGCCAGCGCGCGGCCAGCTCTATGCGGCGGTGGGGGGCAACGAGAGCGCCGAGTTCCTGCGCCACAACGCGATGATCCGCGAGGCGTGGGGTCGTCACACCGTGCCGGTGTGCGAGGTGCTGCCGGGGCTCGATCACTTCGGCGTGGTCGATGCGCTGGCCGATCCGGCGCACGCGCTGCACCGCTACGCAGTGCAGTTGCTCGAGGCCTGAAAAGAGAGACGGGCGGAAAGGCCGCCCGTCGCGCTTACATCAGCAGGTGTTCGCCGGCGTTGTCGCCGCCCAGCGTGACGTAGTTGACCTTGCGGATGTCCATCAGCGTGCGGCCGCCCGCGTAGCTGATCGAGCTCTGCACGTCCTGCTCCATCTCGACCAGCGTGTCGGCCAGCTTGCCCTTGATGGGCTCGAGGATGCGCTTGCCTTCGACGTGCTTGTACTCGCCCTTGTTGAAGTCGCTGGCCGAGCCGTAGTACTCCTTGAAGAGCGCGCCGTCGACGTCGACCGTCTTGCCGGGCGACTCTTCGTGGCCCGCGAACAGCGAGCCGATCATGACCATCGACGCGCCGAAGCGGATGCTCTTGGCGATGTCGCCGTGGTCGCGGATGCCGCCGTCGGCAATGATCGGCTTGGTCGCCACGCGCGCGCACCACTTGAGCGCCGACAGCTGCCAGCCGCCCGTGCCGAAGCCGGTCTTGAGCTTGGTGATGCAGACTTTGCCCGGGCCGATGCCGACCTTGGTCGCGTCGGCGCCCCAGTTCTCCAGGTCGATCACGGCTTCGGGCGTGCCGACGTTGCCGGCGATCACGAACGACTTCGGCAGCTTGGCCTTGAGGTAGCCGATCATGTTTTTCACGCTGTCGGCATGGCCGTGCGCAATGTCGATCGTGATGTATTCGGGCACGAGGCCTTGCGCGACCATCTGGTCGACCGTGTCGTAGTCGGGCTTTTTCACGCCGAGCGAGATCGAGGCGAACACGCCCTTGCCCTGCATGTCTTTCACGAACTGGATGTTGTCCAGGTCGAAGCGGTGCATCACGTAGAAATAACCGTTCTGCGCGAGCCACAGGCAGATCGACTCGTCGACCACCGTTTTCATGTTGGCAGGCACCACCGGCAGGCGGAAGGTGCGCTCGCCCAGCGTGACGCTGGCGTCGCATTCCGAGCGGCTTTCCACGCGGCATTTGCGCGGCAGCAGAAGGATGTTGTCGTAATCGAAGATTTGCATGACCAGGCTCCAGAAAGGAATCGTTGAGTGGAACGAATGAGCGCTTGGTCCGGCCGGTTCTCGCGGTCGCGTCATGAAAATGACGGCCAAAAAAAACCGGACGCAAGAAACTTGGGCCCGGTGATTGATTTTACGGCCATGGTCGCGATGCGCAAGTCGCCGGGTCGTATTGACCCTATGGGTTGCTGCGTATACCCGACGACCAGGGTGCGGTTCTTCGTCAGAACCGGTAGCCGATGCCCACGCCGAACAGCCACGGGTCGACCTTCACGGTCGACAGCTGCACGCCGTTCATGTTCACGGCACTGCGGATGCGCAGCTTCTTCACGTCGAGGTTGAGGTAGGTGTTCTTCGCCACCTCGATATCGACGCCGGCGCCCATCGCAAAGCCGAAGCTTTCGTTCTGCAGCTGAAGCCGGCCGACCGTCGGCACCTGCAGGTTGACGCTGCTCAGCCGCGTGTAGTTCAGGCCCGCGCCGATGTAGGGGCGGATCTTCGCGGTGGGCATGAAGTGGTACTGCAGCATCAGCGAGGGCGGCAGGTGCTTGAAGGTGCCGATGCCCACGGGTCCGCCCAGCGCGCTCTGCTGCACGGTGACCGTCTGCTTCTGCGGCACCGTCAGCACCAGCTCGGCGGCGATGTTCGGTGTGAAGAAGTAGGTGACGTCGAGCTCGGGGATGGTCTTGCTGTTGATGGTGATGGCGTCGGCCGGAATCGACAGGTCGGCCACCGGGGCCGAGTGGTTCGCCGGCTTCAGGTACACGGCGCGGGCGCGCACCAGCCAGTTGCCTTGCGTTTCCTGTGCCGCGGCCGGCAGGGCCGCCGTGGCGGCGAGCAGGGCGGCGATGCAGGCGGGGGCGAGTTTCTTTTGCATGTGTGTTCCAGGGGTGACGGCCGGCGCGCAGGGCCGGCAACTGGAAGGCAGTCTCCTGCCGGGCCAGGCCGCGCCGCTTGATCTGCCGCAAGGGCGGCAGGCCTGCGCACGCCAGCAGGCGCTGCCTTGATCCAGGTCATGCCCGCAAGGTCACCCGGGCCCGGCGGCGCCCGCCGCGGGGCAGCTTTCTACAATGGGCCCCATGCTCCCTCACGACCTGTTTTCCGGCGCGTCCGCAGCCGATACGGGCGGCCCTGCCTCGCCGTTGCTGAACAACCTCAACGCCGAGCAGCTTGCTGCCGTCACGCTGCCCGCGGGCAACGCGCTCATCCTCGCCGGTGCCGGCTCCGGCAAGACGCGGGTGCTCACCACCCGCATCGCGTGGCTGTTGCAGACAGGGCAGGTGTCCGCGGGCGGCATCCTGGCCGTCACCTTCACCAACAAGGCCGCCAAGGAAATGATGACGCGGCTGACCTCGATGCTGCCCGTCAACGTGCGCGGCATGTGGATCGGCACCTTCCACGGCCTGTGCAACCGCCTGCTGCGCGCGCACTGGAAGCTGGCCAACCTGCCCTCGACCTTCCAGATCCTCGACACGCAAGACCAGCTCTCGGCCATCAAGCGCCTGATGAAGCAGTTCAACGTCGACGACGAGCGCTTTCCGGCCAAGCAGACCCAGTGGTTCATTGCCGGCGCCAAGGAAGACGGCCTGCGTCCCGGCGACATGCAAGCGCGCAGCGACGATGACCGCAAGAAAGTCGAGCTGTACCAGCTTTACGAGGAGCAGTGCCAGCGCGAAGGCGTGGTCGACTTCGGCGAGCTGATGCTGCGCAGCTACGAACTGCTGCGCGACAACGACCCGGTGCGCGAGCACTACCAGCGGCGCTTTCGTCACATCATGGTCGACGAGTTCCAGGACACCAACCGCCTGCAGTACGCGTGGCTGAAGATGCTCTCGGGCCACACCGCCGCAGGCGGCCACTTCACGCCGGGCGAGCACAACAGCGTGATCGCCGTGGGCGACGACGACCAGAGCATCTACGCCTTCCGCGGTGCGCGCGTGGGCAACATGACCGACTTCGTGCGCGAGTTCAATGTGCGCCACCAGATCATCCTGGAGCAGAACTACCGCAGCTACAGCAACATCCTCGATTCGGCCAACGAACTCATCAGCCACAACAAGAAGCGCCTGGGCAAGAACCTGCGCACCGAGCAGGGCCCGGGCGAGCCGGTGCGCGTGTACGAATCTCCCACCGACCTCGCCGAGGCGCAGTGGATGGTCGAAGAGATGCGCCAGCTGGTGCGCGACGGCTTCGACCGCAAGGAAATGGCCGTGCTCTACCGCAGCAATGCGCAGAGCCGGGTGATTGAAACGGCGCTGTTCAACGCCTCGGTGCCGTACCGCGTGTACGGCGGCCTGCGCTTCTTCGAGCGCGCCGAAATCAAGCACGCGCTGGCCTACCTGCGCCTGCTGGAGAACAAGGACGACGACACCAGCTTCCTGCGCGTCGTCAACTTCCCGCCGCGCGGCATCGGCGCGCGCACGCTCGAAAGCCTGCAGGACGCGTCACGCGCCGCCGGGCGCTCGCTGCACGACGCGGTGAGCGCGGTCGGCGGCAAGGCCGGCTCGAACCTCACGGCCTTCGTCGCCAAGATCGACGTGCTGCGCGAGCAGACGCAAGGCGTGAGCCTGCGCGAGATCATCGAGCTGGTGCTCGACCACAGCGGCCTTGTCGAGCACTACAAGGCCGACCGCGAAGGCGCCGACCGTCTCGAGAACTTGGACGAACTCGTGAACGCGGCCGAAAGCTTCGTCACGCAGGAAGGCTTCGGCCGCGATGCCGTGGCGCTGCCGGTCGACGAGCTGCGCCAGTCGCTCGCGAGCCAGGGCATCGACCTGACCCGCCCCGTGCTCGACGAGCCGCTGGCACCCGATGCCGAAACCGGCGAAACGCTGAGCCCGCTCGCAGCCTTCCTGACGCACGCGGCACTCGAGTCGGGCGACAACCAGGCGCAGGCCGGCCAGGACGCGGTGCAGCTCATGACCGTGCACGCCGCCAAGGGCCTGGAGTTCGACTGCGTGTTCATCACCGGCATGGAAGAGGGCCTGTTCCCGCACGAGAACTCGATGAGCGATTTCGAGAGTCTCGAGGAAGAGCGCCGCCTGATGTACGTGGCGATCACGCGAGCGCGCAAGCGCCTGTACCTGAGCCACTCGCAGACGCGCATGCTGCACGGCCAGACCCGCTACAACGTCAAGAGCCGCTTCTTCGACGAACTGCCGGAGAGCGCGCTCAAGTGGCTCACGCCGAAGAACCAGGGCTTTGCGCCCTCGGCCTTCGGCTATGGCGGCGGCTACGGCAGCACGCGCGGTGGTGCCGGTGGCTACGGCGGCGGTGGAGGCGGCGGCAACCGCTACAGCGGGGGCGGCAGCAGCGCCGGCAAGGACACCTTCGCCAGCCCGCCCGTGCCGCCGCAGAAGACCGCGCCCTCGCACGGTTTGCGCTCGGGCATGCAGGTGTTCCACAACAAATTCGGCGAGGGCACGGTGACCGCGCTCGAAGGCACGGGCGACGACGCGCGGGCGCAGGTGAAGTTCGCGCGCCACGGCGTGAAGTGGCTGGCGCTGTCGGTGGCGAAGCTCACGCCTGTTTGAATTTGCTACGAAAGTTGTAGCTAACTGCAAAGGCGGGACGGGCGTCAGGGCGTCTTTTCTTCTGTAGCAGTCGTACACTCCGGGCTCGCCAAAACAAGGGGAGTCAGGGATGTGGTTCGTAGGCATGATGGCCGGCCTGTTCATGGGGGCGATGCTCGAATCGCTGCCCATGGCGTTGCTTCTCGCGCTGGTCGGCGCGTTCGCGTTCCAGAAGCTGTTCGGCAAGAAGAAAAAGGACGCGCCGCAGCGCACCGAGGCCGAAAGCGCGTTGTCGGACGGCCGGGTCGCCAGTCCACCGTCTGCGCCGGCAGGCGCGGTGCTGAAGCTGCAGCAGCGGGTGACCGAACTCGAGGCGCGTGTCGGCCAGTTGGAACGCCGGCTCGCGCTGGGCACGGGCGAGGTGCCTGCTGCCCCGGTGGTCACTGCGTCGGTCGGCGATCTCGCCACGTCCATGGCCGGCACGCCGCTCGCGGAGTCGCCTTCACTGCCCTTGGGCCCGCCGGCCACTGCACGCGCCGCGGAGATGGCGCGGCCGCGCATCGCGACCCTGCAAGTCCCGCCGCCTGTCGTGGTTCCCAAGGAGCCCCTTGCGGAAGCGCCGGTCACGCCCGCCGCGCCCCTTACTCCTGCTGTTCCTGTCGCTGAAAAACCCGTCGCAGCACCCCCACCGCCGGTCGCCGTGCCGCCGCTGGTCCGCCGCCCGCCACCGCCGCCGCCACCCCCACCGGTCCCGCTGCGCGACCGCCTGCCCGTACCGATCGCCAACCTGATCTTCGGCGGCAACATGCTGGTCAAGCTTGGCGTGCTGATCCTGTTCCTCGGCCTGGCCTTCCTGCTGCGCTACACGGCCGAACGCGTGACCGTGCCCATCGAACTGCGCTATGCGGCCGTCGCGCTGGTGGGCGCGGGCCTGCTGGTGCTGGGCTGGCTGCTGCGCCACAAGCGCGCGGGCTACGCGCTGATCCTTCAGGGCGCGGGCATCGGCGTCTTCTATCTCACGACGCTCGCGGCCATGAAGCTCAGCGGCCTGCTGCCGGCCAGCGTGGGCTTCGCGTTTTTGTTCGGCGTGGCGGTGCTCAGCGCTGCGCTCGCGGTGCTGCAGAACGCGCCTGTGCTCGCGATCGTCGCCGCGCTGGAAGGCTTTGCGGCGCCGGTGCTGGCATCGACCGGCTCGAACCAGCCGGTGGGCCTCTTCACCTACCTGCTCGTGCTCGACGTGGGCATCGTGCTGATCGCGTGGTTCAAGGCCTGGCGCGTGCTGAACCTGATCGGCTTCGTCGGCACCTTCACGCTCGCGGCCGGCTGGGCGCACAAGTACTACACCGACGACCAGTACGGCACCGTGCAGCCGTTCCTCATCGTGTTCTTCCTGCTGTTCACCGCGATCGGTTTGTTCTTTGCGCGCCGCACGCTGTTCGATGCGCCGGTGCAGCCCGCGCAGCCGCTGGCGACGCGCGCGCTCGACACGCTGCGCCGTGCCGGCCGGGTCGACAGCTCGCTCGTGTTCGGCACGCCGATGGTCGCTTTCGGCATGCAGGTCCTGCTGATGCATCCGTGGCCCTACGGCGCCGCCTTCTCGGCGATGGCGCTCGCGGCGTTCTACCTCGTGATGGGCCGGTTGGTATTCGCCACGCAACCCAAGGGCCTCGCGCTGCTGGCGGAGGCCTACGCCATCGTCGGCGTGATCTTCGGCACGCTCGCCATTCCGCTCGGCCTCGAAGGGCAGTGGACCGGCGCGGCGTGGGCGGTCGAGGCGGCCGGCATGTACTGGCTGGGTGCGCGGCAAGGGCGCGTCTATGCGCGGGCCTTCTCGTTCCTGGTGTTCGCCGGCGCGGTGTGGAAGCTGCTGGAAGCCACGCAGTTGGATGGGGCGGCGGGGCATCCGCTGCTGCAGGGCTCGGTGATCGGCCCGCTGCTGGTCGCTGTCAGCGCCTTCGCGATGTGGGCGATGCACCGCCGAGCGAAGCTCGATGAAGGCGACAGCCTCGAAGCCATCGTCGGCAGCGCCTTGCCGTGGCTCGGCATGGCCGCACTCACGCTGCTGCTGTGGCAGTGGTTCACGCCGCCCTGGGCTGCGGCGGCGACGGCCGTGCTCGCATCGGTCACCTTCGCGGTGGCGGTGCGCTTCGCGCTGCTGCCGCTCACGTACGTGAGCTTCGGCATGCAGGCGCTGGCCGTGGCGGGCTTCGTCGCCACGCTGCATCGCGCGGGCGATGGCCTCGATGCCACGCAAGCGCTAGAAAGCGGCTGGCAGGGCGCCGCGGCTGCATGCCTCATCGCGCTCAGCGTGCTCGGCAGTGCGGCCTGGTCGATGCTGCAGGCGCACCGCGCGGCACTGGCGCGCGGCGTGCAGCCGGTGTGGTCGGTCGGCAATGTGGTGGGCGTGATCGCGGGCGTGGGCCTGCTGCACCTGGCGATGCTGTTCCAGATCAGCCTCACCCAGGCGGCGCTGCTGTGGCCGCTGACTGCCACCGTCGTGCTGTGGGTGGCGCTGCGCATGGCGCACCTGCCGCTCGCGGCGTTCGCGGGCGTGCTGCATGCGATCTCGGCGGTCCTCTTCATCGTGTTGGCGGAGACGAGCGGCGACATGCGCGTGCTGCGTCCCGCCTTCGGGCATCTCGGCTTCTGGACGCCGGTGGTGCTGGGTCTCACGGCGCTCCTGGCCGGCGACTGGCTGCGCGACGAAGCGCGGCAGCGCGAAGCCGGGGTCGTCGGTGTGGCGCGCAAGCGCTGGGTCAACGCGTGGTGCGCGCTTCCGGCGGTGCTGTGGACGCCGGTGGTCTGGGGCCTGGGCTGGTGGCTGATCGGCATGCTGGACGAAAGCGTCCGGGTGCTGAACCTCCATGCATTGGCGCGCTACGTGCCCGCGGCCGCCATGGCAGTGGTGCTCGTGACGTCCGTGCTGTCTGCGCTCGTGGCGCACCGGCGCGACTGGTCGCAGCTCGGCCGGGCGACGCTGGCCACGCTGCCCGGCTTCGGCCTGATCGCCGCCTACGGCATCGCGGGCGGGCCGACGCTGTTCTACGTGCCGTCGAGCGCGCTCGGCTGGATCGCGTGGCCGCTGGCGCTCGTATGGCACCTGCGCCTGCTGCGTGCGCAGAAGCGCTGGCTCGACGCCTCGGCGCTGACGCCGTTCCACGTGGCAGGCTTCTGGCTCTTCCTGCTGCTCGCGGCGCGCGAATGCCAGTGGCAGCTCGGACGCATCGGCGCCGAGTGGTCGAGCTGGCAACTGCTGGGCTGGGCCCTCGTGCCGGCGCTCGTGCTGTGGGCGCTGCGCTCGCGCGTGCTGCTGCAGCGCTGGCCGCTCAGCGAATACCGCAGCGCCTACCTGGAGTTGGCCGCGACGCCGGTGGCGGTGTACCTGCTCGCATGGGTGTGGGTCACCAACGCCGTGAGCCCCGGCGATGCGGCGCCGCTGCCGTATGTGCCGCTGCTCAATCCGCTCGAGCTCGCGCAATGGCTCGTGCTGTTCGCGCTGGTGCTCTGGTGGCGCGCGCTGCCGCAGGGCTCGTTCGCGCGGGTGCAGCCGATGGTCGCCAAGGGCGCGGTCGGCTTCACCGGCCTCGCGTTGCTGACCGGCATGGTGCTGCGCACCTGCCACCACTACGCGGGCGTGGCATGGCGCTTCGACGCGCTCTACGCCTCGTGGCTCACGCAGGCGGCGCTGTCGATCACCTGGGCGATCTGCGGCGTGGTCGCAATGGTGCTCGGCCACGGGCGTCGGGTGCGGACCTTGTGGATGGCCGGTGCCGCGCTGCTCGGCGTGGTGGTGCTGAAGCTGTTCTTCGTCGAACTGGCGGACCGCGGCGGGCTGTTCCGCATCGTGTCGTTCATTGCCGTGGGCGCGCTGCTGTTGCTGGTGGGGTACTTCGCGCCGGTGCCGCCGAAGAAGGAAGAGGCGGAGCCGAAGCCGGCGCCGGTTGAAGGAGGTGCGGTATGAGCGGTCGTTCGATTCATGGGGTTCTTGTCGCGCTGATAGCCGCAGCGAGCGCTGCGCAGGCGCAGTCGGTCACTTCTGCGCCCATCGCGCTGCAGGGCGCAGGGCCGTACCACCGACTCACGCTGCCGCTCGCCATCTACGGCCGGGCGGCCTACGGCGACCTGAGCGACCTGCGGGTCCACAACGCCGCCGGGCATGCCGTGCCCTACGCCTGGCTGCGCAACGAAGCGGCCGCGCCGCGCACGGCGTCGCAGGCGGTGCCGATCTTCGCGCTGCCCGGCAACGCGGCATCGGTCGACACCGCGCTGGCTTTCACCGTGCGCCCCGACGGCTCTTTGGCACTCGACAGCAAGACCACCGCCAAGCCGAGCGACGCGACGCAGTGGCTCATCGACGTGAGCCAGGTCAAGGGCAGCCTGCTGCAGGCGCGCTTCGAGGTCGCGCCCGATGCGCGCGGGTTGTTCGCCTTCCGGCTGGAGGCCAGCGACGACCTGCGGCAATGGCGACCGGTCAGCGGCGACGAGCAACTGGTGCGCCTGGCGCATGGCGGCCAGACTATCGAGCGCATGGCGGTCGAGTTGGGCAACCTGCGCACGCGCTTCCTGCGCCTGCGCTGGAGCGATCCGCAGCACGGCGCGCCGCTCGCCAAGGTGGAGATCGACAGCGTGCAGGAGGTCGAGCCGGTCGCGCCGATCGAATGGTCCGGCGCGCTGAAGCCAGAGCGTTGCGCAGAGGATTACTGCGACTACCTGCTGCCGCGCGGCCTGCCGGTGCAGAGCCTGCGCATCGACCTGGCCGACATCAACACGCTGGCGCAGGTCGGCGTGTCGGGCCTGGTCGATGCCGCACCGGCCTCGGCGACGCCGCCGCAGTTCGTGCCGCGCAATCCGCTCTACGCGTTGCGGCACTCGCAGCGCCGAACGACCGCGCTGCCCACGGGCCCGGGCGAGGCGCCGCTGCTCGACACGGTGGTGTACCGCCTCGCGCAAGCCGGCGGCGAAGCGCGTTCGCCGGTGCTGGCGCTCGACGGTGCGGTGTATTCGCGCCTGCGGCTGCGCACTTCAGGCCCGGTGAGCGTGCTCGGCGCCACGCCGCCGACGATTGCCGTGGGGGCCACGCCGCGCACGCTGGTGTTTCTTGCGCAGGGCAGTGCGCCGTTCTCGCTGGCCTGGCGCGCGGCAACCGACAAGGGCGCGGTTCAAGGGGCGGTGCCGGGTGCGCCGCTCGCGCTGTCCACGCTGATCCCGGGTTACGCCGCGGACAAGCCCGTCGCAGCCGACGGCGCTTCGGTCACGCTGCCTGTGGCGGCGGTCGAGGCCGCTGTCGCAGCCGCCGCGCTCGCGCCGGTTCCCGAAGCGGCACCGCACGATCCATCGCGCAAGTGGTGGCTCTGGGGTGCGCTGGGTGGGGGCCTGCTGTTGCTCGCAGGCATGGCGTGGTCGCTGTTCGCGAGCCTGCGCAAGGACGGGGCTGCAACCGACTGACCGGCCCGACCGGGCTCAGTTCGCGTCGAAGCTGTCGCGGAAGGTGAACCAGGTCGAGGCCAGCGACATGGCCGCGAGCACCAGCGCCGTGCCGATCATCAGGATGTTGCCGATCGCCAGGGCTGCGCCGTCGGAGCCCATGGCGCCGACGCCGATCAGCACGGTGGCGAGCAGGCCGATGGCGATGCCCGCGAGCATGAACACGCCGAACCACGCCAGGCCGAACAGCGCGTAGGCGCCGAAGTTGCGGAACAGCGCGACGATGCTGAAGAAGATGCTCTTCACCGGCTCCACGCGGTGCCAGTGCACCAGCGCGGGCGCGTGCCACATGGCCAGCGACAGCGGCAGGTTCAGGCACATCAGCAGCGTGCGGGCTGTGAGGAACTCGCTGCTCTTCATGACTTCGGGCGTCACCGTTTCGTCGAACAGGTAGGCGCGCATCAGTTGGCCGCCGTCGATGAGCGCCGTCAGCGTGACGGCCAGCACGAAGTACACGGCCGAGATCACGCCCAGCACCACCAGCGAGCGCCATTCGGTGCGCATGGCGTCGAACACGGCGATGAACATCGCCGAGCCCGTGGGACGCTGCAGGTCGCCCGCGTTGCCCAGGCCGTCGGCGTTGTCGTTCGCGGCCACCGAGGACGCGACCATGAGGCCGAGCGTCAGGAAGGGCAGCAGGATCGGCGCGAGCACGCTGCCGAGCACCGGCAGCATCGACGCCGTCGAGATCATCGCCATCAGCAGGAAGAACAGCGAGATGAAGGCCAGCGGCTGGCGCCAGAAGGTCTTGAGTCCGAGGCGGACCCAGACGAAGCCGGTGCGCGCCGGCACGAGGTTGAGTTTCATTGTGTAGGGTCAGGCTGCCAACGGCTCTAGGACGTGGGCGATGGCGTGCGGGTGGGTGGCGCGCTCGCGCAGCACGCGCTCGAAGTGCGTCGGGTCGTGGGGCTTGAGCATGCTGGCTTCGCGCGGCAGGTGGAAGTCCCACAGGCGCGAGATCCAGAAGCGCAGCGCGGCGGCGCGCAGCATCGCGGGCAGCAGGGCGCGCTCGGAGGCGTTCAGCGCGCGCACGCTTTCGTAGGCGGCGAGCAGGGCGTCGGCGCGGGCGGCGTCATGCCGGCCGCTGGCCAGGTCGATGGCCCAGTCGTTCAGGCACACGGCCAGGTCGAACAGCCAGGTGTCGGTGCCGGCGAAGTAGAAGTCGAACACGCCGGTGAGGCGCGGCGGCGCATCGGGCGCGCCGTCGGTCGCGAACATCACGTTGTCGCGGAACATGTCGGCATGCACCGGGCCGCGCGGCAGCGCCGCGTAGGCCGACGATTCGGCGACATGGTTCTGGTAGGCCAGCTCGGCGCGCAGCAGCGCCGACTGGGCCTCGTCCATGTGGGGCAGCACCACCGGGGCGGTCTCGTTCCACCAGGGCAGGCCGCGCAGGTTCGGCTGGATGCGCGGGTAGTCGCGCCCGGCCAGGTGCATGCGGGCCAGCATGGCGCCCAGTTCGGCGCAGTGGGCGGCCGTGGGGGCCAGCTCGCTGTGGCCCGACAGCTTCTGCACCAGCGCCGCGGGCTTGCCGGCCACACGGTGCAGCAGCTCGCAAGGCGCCTGCGCGGGAATCGACAGTGCATGGCCGGTCGGCGGCGCCACGGCCGGGTCGGCCACGGGCGCGGGCACCGGCAGGCCGGCACCGGCCAGGTGCTTCATCAGGCACAGGTAGTACGGCAGTTGTTCGGCGCTCAGGCGCTCGAACAGCGTCAGCACGAACTCGCCCGACTCGGTGGTGGCGAAGTAGTTGGTGTTCTCGATGCCGCCCTCGATGCCGCGCAGTTCGCGCAGGGCGCCCATGCCAAGACGCTGGACGAGCGCGTCTGCCTCGCCGAACTGGACTTCGGTAAAAACTGCCATGGCGATGCTCAGCGCCGGACGGCGGCTGCGGGAGAAAAGAGGGAGGGCGGGAAGGAGAACGACAGCGTCACGGTCAGAACTTCAGCACGTTCCAGACACGCGGGCCGTTGCCGCCGCTGTTCGCGTCGCCCGTTGTGCCGGGGCGGGCGCTGCCGCCGTCGTTGGGCAGCACTTCGTAACCGGGCATGTTCGACTTGGGCTTGACGTTGATGCTCTGCGTGCGGCCGCCGTAGCGCACCTCGTCGACCGAAGCGCCGCTGTCTTCCGTGTGGATGTGCTCGACCTTCTGGTTGCGCCGGCCGTCGGCCTGCTCCTGATTTTGTAGCGGTTCCGCCGGTGCCGGCTGGGCGGCGGGCGCGGCCGGCGCCTGCGCAAGGGCGGCAACGGGGGTGGCGAAAGCCAGCGCCAGCAGGATGCGGCGGGCGACCAGGAGTGGGGAGCTAGGCATGCGCAGATTGTAGGCGTGCACCCGCTGGCGGCGTGTCGGCCGCCAGCCGACCCTGGTGTCGTTCCGGACGCCGGTCCGGGCACGGCAAAATGCCCCGATGACCGACAAGAAAACGCTGCTGCTCGTCGATGGCTCGAGCTACCTGTACCGGGCCTTCCACGCGATGCCCGATCTGCGCGCCGTGCCCGGCGACCCGAAGAGCCCGGCCACCGGCGCCATTCGCGGAATGATCAACATGATGACCGCGCTGCGCCGCGAGGTGCGCGCCGACTACGCGGCCTGCATCTTCGACGCCCCCGGCAAGACTTTCCGCGATGACTGGTACCCCGAGTACAAGGCCAACCGCTCGCCGATGCCCGACGACCTGCGCAGCCAGATCGACCCCATCCACGAAGTGGTCAAGCTGCTCGGCTGGCCGGTGATCACCGTGCCCGAGGTCGAGGCCGACGACGTGATCGGCACGCTCGCCAAGGTGGCGGCCGCGCAGGGCGTCGAGGTGATCGTGTCCAGCGGCGACAAGGACCTGAGCCAGCTGGTCGACGAGCACATCACCATCATCGACACGATGAACGGCAAGAAGCGCGACATCGCCGGCGTGACGGCCGAGTTCGGCGTGCCGCCCAGCCTCATGGTCGACTACCAGACGCTCATCGGCGACACGGTCGACAACGTGCCCGGCGTGCCGAAGGTCGGCCCCAAGACCGCCGCGAAATGGCTGCTCGAATACGGCTCGCTCGATGCGCTGGTCGAACGCGCTGCCGAAGTGAAGGGCGCCGCCGGCGAAAACCTGCGCCAGGCGCTCGACAAGCTGCCGCTGAGCAAGCGCCTCGTCACCATCCGCACCGACTGCGACCTGAACGGCCATGTTGAAGGCCTGCCGTCGCTCGAAGGCCTGCCCGTCGGCGCGCCGCAGGCGGCCGGGCTGAAGCCCTTCTACGAGAAGTTCGGTTTCAAGAGCCTCGTCAAGTCGCTCGAAGCGCAGGAAGTGCCGCCCGAGCTGATCGAAGAGAACCTCAAGAAGAAGGCCGCCAAGGCCGACCGCGACCAGGGCGGCCTGTTCGACGAGCCTTCCGAGCTGGAAGCGCAAGAAGCCGCCGCGCCTGCGAGCAACCTCAAGTACGACACGGTCATGGAATGGGCGCAGTTCGACGCCTGGCTCGCCAAGCTCGAAGCGGCCGAACTCACGGCCATCGACACCGAGACCACCTCGCTCGACGAAATGGTCGCGCAGATCGTGGGCATCAGCTTCAGTGTCACGCCGGGCGAGGCCGCCTACATTCCGCTCACGCACAACTACCCCGACGCGCCCGCGCAGCTGCCGATCGACGAGGTGCTCGCCAAGCTCAAGCCCTGGCTCGAGAACGCCGACAAGAAGAAGCTCGGCCAGCACATCAAGTACGACCGCCACGTGTTCGCCAACCACGGCATCGAAGTGCAGGGCTACGCGCACGACACCATGCTGCAAAGCTACGTGCTCGAAGTGAACAAGCCGCACGGCCTGTCGTCTTTGGCCGAGCGCCACCTGGGGCGCAGCGGCATCTCGTACGAAGACCTGTGCGGCAAGGGCGCGCACCAGATCTCGTTCAGCCAGGTCGACATCGCCAAGGCCGCCGAATACTCGTGCGAAGACAGCGACCAGACGCTCGACGTGCACAGCACCCTCTGGCCCCAGCTGCAGAAGGAAGAGAAGCTGGGCTACATCTACCAGCTCGAAATGGATTCGAGCGAGGCGCTGTACCGCATCGAACGCAACGGCGTGCTGATCGACGCGCCCACGCTGGCTGCGCAGAGCCACGACCTGGGCACGCGCATCATGGCGCTGGAGCAAGAGGCCAACGAGATCGCGGGCCAGCCTTTCAACCTTGGCTCGCCCAAGCAGATCGGCGAAATCTTCTTCACCAAGCTGGGGCTGCCCGTGGTCAAGAAGACGCCGAGCGGCGCGCCCAGCACCGACGAGGAAGTGCTCGAAAAACTGGCGGAAGACTATCCGCTGCCCGCCAAGATCCTCGAGCACCGCGGCCTGTCCAAGCTCAAGGGCACCTACACCGACAAGCTCGGCCAACTGGCCAACCCGCGCACCGGCCGTGTGCACACGCACTACGCGCAGGCCGTGGCCGTCACGGGCCGCCTGAGCAGCAACGACCCCAACCTGCAGAACATCCCGATCCGCACACCCGAAGGCCGGCGCGTTCGCGAGGCCTTCGTGGCGCCCGCGGGCTGCGTGATCGCCAGCGCCGACTACTCGCAGATCGAGCTGCGCATCATGGCCCACATCAGCGGCGACGAGTCGCTGCTGCGCGCCTTCACCGACGGTGTCGACGTGCACCGGGCCACGGCCGCCGAGGTGTTCGGCACCACGCCCGACCAAGTGTCGAGTGAGCAGCGCCGCTACGCCAAGGTCATCAACTTCGGCCTCATCTACGGCATGAGCAGCTTCGGACTGGCGAAGAACCTGGGCATCGAGACCAAGGCCGCGGCCTCGTACATCGAGCGCTACTTTGCGCGCTACCCGGGCGTGAAGGTGTACATGGATGAGACCGTGGAGTTTGCGCGGGAGCACGGCTACGTTGAGACGGCGTTCGGCCGGCGCCTTTACCTCAGTGAAATCAATGGCGGGAATGGCCCTCGCAAAAAGGCTGCGGAACGGCAAGCCATCAACGCGCCAATGCAGGGCACGGCCGCCGACCTCATCAAGCTCAGCATGGTCAAGGTACAGAACGTGCTTGACGAAGAAAAGCGCGCCACCAGGATGATCATGCAGGTGCACGACGAACTGGTGTTCGAAGTGCCCGAGGCCGAGATCGAATGGGTGCGCACCGAAATCCCGCGCCTGATGGCCGGCGTGGCGGCGCTCAAGGTGCCGCTGCTCGCCGAGATCGGCGTCGGTCCCAACTGGGACAAGGCCCACTGATCCGCATCGATCCACGTTCGCACGACCCCCGAGACAAACGACAGAAACAAGAAGCACCTCCATGAAACTCCAGCCCCGCACCTTCCTGCTCGCCGCCGTCTGCGCGGTCTTCCTCGGCACCGCCTCCGCCGCGCCCGATGCCCGCATCGCCGCACTCGCCGCCAAGGAAAAGCCCGCGCTGCTCGAGACGCTGAAGGAGCTGGTCTCCATCGAGTCGGGCAGCCGCGACCTCGAAGGCCTCGAGAAAATCTCCGACCTCATTGCCGCCAAGCTCAAGGCGCTGGGCGGCGAGGTCGAGCTCATCGACCCGAGCGCCGACGCCTACCGCATGGAAGACACGCCCGAGAAAATCGGCCGCGTGGTGCGCGCCACCTTCAAGGGCACGGGCACCAAGAAGATCATGCTCATCGCGCACATGGACACGGTCTACACCATCGGCATGCTCAACAAGCAGCCGTTCCGCATCGACGGTGACAAGGCCTACGGCCTGGGCATTTCGGACGACAAGCAGGGCGTGGCCGTCATCACGCACCTGGTGTCGATGCTGCAGACGCTGAAGTTCAAGGACTACGGCACGCTCACCGTGCTGATCAACGGCGACGAAGAAATCAGCTCGCCGGGTTCGCGCGCGCTGCTCACCAAGCTGGGCGGCGAGCACGACGCCGTGCTGTCGTTCGAAGGCGCATCCATCAAGGACGACAAGCTCTCGCTGGCCACCGCGGGCATCGCCTCGGTCACGCTGAACGTCTCGGGCAAGGCCTCGCACGCGGGCTCGGCGCCCGAGCTGGGCGTGAACGCGCTGTACGAGCTGTCGCATCAAATTCTGCAGATGCGCGACCTGTCGGACCCGGCCACGGGCCTGAAGATGAACTGGACCATCTCGAAGTCGGGCTCCAACCGCAACGTGATCCCGGCCAGCGCCACCGCGGGCGCCGACGTGCGCGTGCTCAAGGTGGCCGACTACGACCGCATCGAGCAGCAGGTGAACGAGCGCGTGAAGAAGCAGCTGGTGCCCGAGGCCAAGGTCGAGCTCAAGTTCGAACGCCGCCGTCCGCCACTCGAGGCCACCGACGCGTCGCGCGCGCTCGCCAAGCATGCGCAGGCCATCTACAAGGACGAGCTGGGCCGCCCGCTGGGCGCCGACGACAAGGCGGCCGGTGGCGGCACCGACGCGGCGTTTGCCTCGCTCAAGACCAAGGCGCCGGTCATCGAGCGCTTCGGCCTGCAGGGCTTCGGCGCGCACTCGGCTGACGCGGAGTACGTGCTGATCGATTCGATCGAGCCGCGTCTCTATCTGGGCGTGCGCATGGTGATGGACATCGCCACCGGCAAGACCACCGTTCGCTGACCGCCACCGACCACTGTCGGCCATGCGGCTGCGCCACATCGAGGTCTTCAACGCGATCATGCTCGCGGGCAGCGTGAGCGCGGCTGCGCGGCTCATCAACATCACGCAGCCGGCCGTGAGCCGCACGCTGCAGCATGCCGAGCTGCAGCTGGGCTTTCCGCTGTTCCAGCGCACCAAGGGGCGGCTCACGCCGACCACCGAGGCGCTCACGCTGTACCCGCACATCGAGCGGCTGTTTGCGCAGCTCGACGAGGTGCAGCGGCTGGCGGCGAACCTGCGCGCGGGCAACGACACCGGCGAGCTGCGCATCCTCAGCGTGCTCGCGCTGAGCTACGAAATCCTGCCGCGCGCGTTGAAGGCTTTTCGCGAAATGCACCCGGGCTACGCGATCACGGTCGAGTCGCTGCACTCGCCGCAGATCATGTCGGCGCTGCTCTTGCAAGAGGCCGATGTGGGCTTTGCGTTCAGCCCCGCGGTGCATCCGTCGCTCACGCAGGAGACGCTGGCCGACAGCCGCATGGTGTGCGTCGCGCCCAAGGGCATGCTGCCGCGCGCGCTGGTGCGCAACGGCTCGGTGGCGCTGCACGACCTCATCGACCGCCCGGTGATCGGCCTGGACGGCCGCGACCCGGTCGGCACCAGCCTGAGCCAGGCCTGCCGGCAGGCCGGCGTGGGCTTCCAGCAGGCCGTGGTCACGGTGCAGACCTACCACGCGGCGCTGGCCATGGCGCACCACGGGCTGGGCGTGGCGCTGGTCGACGGCTGCACGGCGCGCTCGGCCGACCGCACCAAGGTCGAGGTGCTGACGCTCGAGCCGCACATTCCCGTGCCGGTGCGCGCGCTGCGCTTTGCGGGCCGGCCCGACTCGGTGGCCGTGCGCGGCATCACGCGCTGCATGCAGCAGGCGATCCAGGAAACCATCTAGCCGACGCGCGCGGCGAAGTGCGCTTGCAGCGCGTGGTCCGCCTGCGTGCGGGCTTCGGCGACGGCCTGGTCGCCGAGGCCGGTGCCCTGCACGGCGAAGAAACTCAGGTCCTTCAGTCCGACCATGCCCAGGATGGCGCTGAGGTAGGGCGTCAGGAAATCCGGCTGGCGCGCGTGTTCTCCCATGAACCTGCCGCCCGAGGCGATCGCGATGAACACCGGGCGGTCGCGCAGCGTGCCGACCTTGCCGCCCGGGCCTGTGTTGAAGGTCCGGCGCGCCCGGACGACATGGTCGATCCACGCCTTCAGCGCAGAGGGCACCCCCAGGTTGTGCATCGGCGTGCCGATGACCACGACATCGGCAGCTTCCAGCTCCCGGATCAGTTCGTCGGACCGGGCGACAGAGCCGTCTTGCGTGGTCTGCGCCGTGGCCGAATGCTGGGTCAGCGCGTAGTTCGCGTCGATGTGGGGCAGGGCGTTGCCGCCGATCACGCGGCGCACCAGCGTGGCGGCTGGCTCTCGATCCATGAGTCGCGCGACGATTTGTTGAGAGAGCCGAAGGCTCTCGGAGGCTTCCCCGCGGGGGCTGCAGACGACATGCAGAATCTTCATGGTGACGACTTCGGTGCTTGTGAAACGGGAAGTCTAGGAAGTACATGGCCTAGGTCATAGAGCCATGAATGAAGCTTGGTGCTAAGCCATAATTTGGCGTCATCACCACAGCGCGTTCATCCCGAGCGGGCTCCACAAACCATGACCGCCGCGAAGACCAGCAGCAACCTCTCGCCTCTGGACCCCGCAGCGGCCGAGCCCTTCTACCGGCAGATCTACGAGCGTTTCCGCAGCGCCATCGCCAGTGGCCTGCTCAAGCCGGGCGACCGCGTCCCCTCGGCGCGCGCGTTGACCCAGGAGCTGGGCCTGGCCCGCGGCACCATCGACGCCGCTTACTCGCTGCTGGCCGCAGAGGGCTACATCCAGGCGCGCGGCCAGGCCGGGACCATCGTGACGCCGGGCCTCAAGCCGCGAACGCCCGCGACGGTTACGCCTGCGCCCGAGCCCGCCACGTCGTCGATCGGCTTTCGCCCGCAATCGATCCTGCCGTTCCAGATGGGCCTGCCCGCGCTGGATGAGTTCCCCCGAAAGATATGGGCGCGGCTGGGCGCGCGGTGCGTGCGTGCGATGCAGCCGCTCGACATGACGCATCCTTCCGTCTACGGGCAGCCGGCGCTGCGCGCGGAAATCGCCGCCTACCTGCAGGTGTCGCGGGGAATCACCTGCGCCCCGTCGCAGGTGTTCGTGACCTCGGGCTACCGCCACTCCATCGAGCTGATCGGCCTGGCGCTGCTGAAGGCGGGCGACCGCGTGTGGCTCGAAGACCCGGGCTATCCGCCGACACGCGAGCTGTTCGCGCAGATGCACATCGCGACCGTCCCGGTGCCCGTGGACGCGGAAGGCATGGTGGTGGCCGAAGGCATCAAGTCGGCGCCGCGTGCGCGCGCGGCCGTGGTCACGCCGGCGCACCAGAGCCCGCTGGGCGTGTCGCTCTCGCTCAAGCGGCGCATGGCGCTGCTGGACTGGGCCGGGCGCCACAACGCCTGGATCGTCGAGGACGACTACGACGGCGAGTACCGCTACGTGAGCCGCCCCCTGCCGGCCCTCAAGAGCCTGGACCGCGACGGGCGCGTGCTCTATGCGGGCACCTTCAGCAAGGTGCTCTTTCCGAGCCTGCGGCTGGCCTACCTCGTGGTGCCGCCGGCGCAGGTCGAGCGCTTCGAGCAGATCCTCCAGACCTTTGCGGGCGGCAGCCCCGAGCTCACGCAGTCGATCGTCACGGCGTTCATCCAGGAGGGCCACTTCGCGCGCCACATCCAGCGCATGCGCAAGCTCTACGCCGAGCGCCGCGAAGCGACGAGCGCGGGCCTGGCGAGCGTGCTGGGCAAGCAGGTGCGCATCGACGCGCTGCCCGGCGGCATGCACCTGATCCTGCGGCTCGCGGGCCGCCAGTCGGACCGCAAGCTCGTGGCGCGCATGCGCGAAGCGGGCCTGTTCGCGGAGGCGCTGTCGGAGTGGACGCAGAGCGGCAAAGGCAGCTCGGCACTGCTCGTCAACTTCACGAACATCGACTCCCGGGCCACGGCCGAGAAGCTGGGCAAGCGCATCCTGGCCTTGATGTGATCCGAAGAATCATGGCCTAGAACCGAAGGCTGTTCATGGCTCTTCTTGACTGAGCCAAGATGGCCGACGATCAAGTCCTTCTTCATTCACACACACAAGGACTTCTCATGAGCCATCGCATCGACTACGCCAAAGTTTCGCCCGAGGTCTACAAGGCTTTCGGCGGGGTGTACGTGGCCGTCCAGAAAACCGGCCTGCCCAAGGAACTGGTCGATCTCGTCTACCTGCGGGTGTCGCAGATCAACGGCTGCGCCTATTGCATCGACATGCATTCGCGCGACCTGCTCAAGGCCGGCCTCGCGGTCGACAAGCTGGTGCTGGTGCCCGTGTGGCACGACGCGGGCGCCGTGTTCAGTGCCCGCGAGCGCGCGGCGCTCGCCTGGGCGGAAACCGTGACGCGCGTCGCCGAGACCGGCGTGCCCGACGCCGACTACGCAGCCGCCGTTGCCGAGTTCGGCGAGAAGGAGCTGGTCGATCTCACCTACGCGATCAGCCTGATGAACGCCTTCAACCGCTTCGGCGTCACGTTCCGCGCCACGCCGGCCGCCACGGCTGCCGCTGCTGCCAGGGCCTGAACGGCATGGCCTGGGTATGGCTCGGCATCGCGGGGCTGCTGGAAATCGCCTTCGCTTTCGCCATGAAGTCGTCCGAGGGTTTCACGCGGCTGGTGCCGGCGTTGTTCACGGTCGCTGCTGGCCTGTCGAGCGTGGTGCTGCTCGCGCTCTCGATGCGCACGTTGCCGATGGGCACGGGCTATGCGGTCTGGACCGGCATCGGCGCGGCGGGCACCGCCATCGTGGGCATCGTGGTGCTGGGGGACTCGGCCGCGCCGATGAGGCTACTGTGCATCGGGCTCATCCTCGCGGGCGTGGTCGGGCTGAAGCTCGTCTCGACCCCCTGAAAGAACACGGCAAAGCCCCGCAGCGCCCGTTGGCGATACGAACGCGCGGCGCCGGGGCACGCCATAATTCGCGCCCATGCACGCCCTTCGAACCTTCTGCGCAATGCACCGCCTGGTGCTGGCGTGGTTCATGGCGTCGCTGCTGATCGCGGGCGCGTCGCCGCTCGTGAATCCGCAGGCGATGGAGCTGGTGTGTTCCGCTGCGGGCACCGTCAAGCTCATCGTGCAGGGCGACGACGGCGCGACCGAAGTCGGCATGGCGGCGATGGACTGTCCGCTGTGCATGGTCTCCGGCCCGCCGCCTGCCACCGTGCAGGTGACGTTGCCCACGCCGCTGCCGCTGGGCCGCGCGCTGCAATCGATTCCCGCTGCCCGCCTCGCGGCAGCCACGGCCTCGCCGCCGCCGGCGCGAGCGCCGCCCACGCATCTCTCCTGAGCTTCGTCGTTCCTGCACCTGACGCCGCCTGAACGGGCCGCGCGGTGCGTTCCCGGTCGTTGTGCGGCCGGCGCTGTGCGCCTTTGTTTTGCGCCAGCGCCGTCGCAAGAGAGATGCCATGCCTACCCTTTCCCGTGCCCCCGCCCTGGGGCTGCTTGCCTTGTTCGGCGCCGTCAGTTCGCCTGTCCATGCCCAGACCACTGTCTCGTCGTTGCCCCTGATCGAGGTGGCCGACGACGCCCCGCGCCCCAACGGTCGGCTCGACCTCGACACGCCCGCCGACACCGCGAGCCGCCTGGGCCTCACGCCGCGCGAGACACCGGCTTCCGTCACGGTGGTGAACCGCGCGGTGCTCGACGCGCGCGGCGCGCAGAACACGCAGGAGGCGCTGCGTGCGGTGCCCGGCGTGACCGCGCACGACGCGCCCGGCAACGTCGGCGTGAGCTACCGCGGCTTTGGCAGCGGCTCGATCGCGCAGCTGTTCAACGGCATCAACCTGCAGTATTCGATCGCGGCCCGTCCGGTCGACAGCTGGATCTACGACCGCGTCGAGGCCATCGGTGGCCCGTCGAGCTTCCTGTTCGGTTCGGGCGCGCTGGGCGGCTCGATCAACTACATCACCAAGGCGCCCGAGCGCAGCGACTTCGCCGAAGCGCAGCTGCGCCTGGGCACGCAGCACCTGAAGGAAGCTTCCTTCGGCCTGAACCGCCGCATCGCCGGTGATGGCGGCGCGGGCAGCCACTACGCGCGCATCGACGTGAACCACCGTGACGCCAACGGCTGGACCGACGGCACCAAAAGCAAGTCGACGCAGCTCGCCGCCTCGCTGCTGTCGGACTTCGGCGGCGGCCTGAAGCACACGCTGGCCTACGAATACCAGGACGAAGACGTGACGCGGCCCTACTGGGGCACGCCCGTGCTGAACCCGGCGGGTGGCGAGATGCGCATCGACCGCGGCACGCGCTTCAAGAACTACAACAGCGCCGACGGCCTCTACGCGCAGCGCGTGCAGTGGCTGCGCTCGGTCACCGAATGGCAGGCCAGCGACGCGCTGCAGTTCAAGAACACCTTCTATGCCTACGACGCGCTGCGCGACTACCGCAACGTCGAGAACTACCGCTACAACGCGCGCAACACGGCCGTCATCCGCTCGGGCGCCTTGCTGCAGCGGCACGACCAGGACGTGTGGGGCAACCGCGTCGAGGGCCTTTACAAGGGGCAGATCGGCGGGCTGAAGAGCGACTGGTCCTTCGGGCTGGACTTCAGCGTGAACCGGCAGACGCGCTTTCCCAACAGCCTGCCCGGTACCGTGAGCACGGTGAACCCGTACGTCTTTGCTACCGAGCGCTTCTTCGACGTGCCGGGCATGACGCCGGGCTTTCGGCCCGACCGCGACAACAAGGTGCGGACCACCGCGCTGTATCTGGAGAACCGCACCGCGCTGCAGCCGTCGCTGCACCTCGTGACGGCGCTGCGTCACGAGCGCATCGACCTCGACCTGGTCAACCGCCGCACCGTGGACGCGGCGAACCCGGCCACCTTCCATCGCGGCTACAAGCCCACCACCGGACGCATCGGCCTGGTGTGGGACTTCGCGCCCGGTGCCAACCTGTACGCGCAGTACGCGACGGCGGCCGATCCGCCGTCGGGCGTGCTCTCGACCGCCTCGTTCGCCGACGTGCGCAACAACAGCGAGCTCACCACCGGCCGGCAGGTCGAGGTCGGCACCAAGCTCGACTTCTGGCAGGGCAAGGGCACGGCCACGCTCGCGGCCTACAGCATCCGCCGCAAGAACATCGCGACGCAGGACCAGAACAACAGCGCGCTCACGGTGCTCGTCGGCGAACAGTCGTCGAAGGGCGTCGAACTGGCACTCGGGCTGCAGCCCACGCCGCAGTGGTCGCTGCAGGGCAACCTCACCTATGTCGATGCGCGCTACGACCAGTTCCGCCAGGGTGGCGTGTCGCTCGCGGGCCGCACGCCGACCAACACGCCGGCGGTCGTCGCGAACCTCTGGGTGTCTTATGCCTTCACGCCGCGCCTGCAGGCCACGGCGGGCGTGCGGCACGTGGGCAAGGTGTATGCCGATGCGGCCAACACGATGCACTGGCCCGGTTACACGCTGCTCGACCTCGGGTTGAGCTGGCAGGTGAACCGCACCGTCACAGTGGTGGGCCGCATCCGCAACGCGACCGACCGGGTGTATGCCGCGAACGTCGGCGCCGGCTTCGCCTACCTCGGCGCGCCGCGCACGGCGGACGTCTCGCTGCGCGTGAGCTTCTGACATGCATGCCAAACGCTGGTTGTTCCTGATCCACCGCTGGCTGGGCGTGGTCGTCTGCGCCTTCTTCGCGATGTGGTTCGTCTCGGGCGTGGTGATGATGTACGTGGGCTACCCCAAGCTCACCGAGGCCGAGCGCCTGCAGCACCTGCCGCCGCTCGATGCGTCGGCGCCCTTGCTGGGGCCGCGGCAGGCGCTCGACGCGGCCGGCATTGCGGGGCCGTTGCAGGACCTGCGTCTGGCCGTGGCCAGCGGCGGGCGGCCGGTGTACCTGGCGGTGCCGGCGCGCGCAGCAGAGCCCGGCGCGCGACGGTCGCCGCCGGGGCGCGGCGTGGTCGTCGTCGATGCGCAGACCGGCGCGGTGCTGCGCCAGGTCGACCGTGCCCGTGCGCTGGTGAGCGCGCAGACCTATGGGGGCCAGGGCGTGCTGCTCAGGTACCGGGGCACCATCGACGAAGACGCATTCACCCATTCGCG